>JAWOHP010000096.1:0-14608 GCA_046485065.1 Desulfobacterales bacterium
AATCTTGAAGACAATCAGAACGACTCTGATCTCATTAAAGAGATGCTTGAAGACGGGGGTATTGAATGTGAAATTACCCGTGTCGAGACAGAGAAAGATTTTTTGGTCGAGTGCGATACCGGCAATTTCGACATAGTGCTTGCCGATTTCAATCTTCCGACTTATGACGGACTTTCCGCGCTTGAAATTGCGCGGGAAAGATGTCCTGATATGCCTTTTATATTTGTTTCAGGAAAAATGGGTGAGGAAACTGCAATTGAATCCCTCAAGAGCGGCGCAACTGATTATATCCTGAAGAATAATTTCAAGCGGCTCGTACCCTCAGTCCGAAGGGCACTTAGAGAAGCGGAATTAAAAACTGAACGCAAGCAAAAGGATGAGGAGATGCGATGGATGAATGCCTTAATGGACTCGGTTATCGAGAATATCCCGAACGTGCTATTCCTGAAGGATGCCAAGGATCTAAAGTTTATACGCTTCAACCGGGCGGGCGAAGATCTTCTCGGTTATACAAGAGACGAATTGTTGGGAAAATGCGATTACGATTTCTTCCCGAAAGATCAGGCTGACTTTTTCACGGAGAAGGACCGGGAGGTTTTGAATTTGAAAAGTATTGTGGATATCCCGGAAGAACCCGTGCAAACCCTCTACAAGGGTGAGCGTATACTGCATACCAAGAAAGTCCCGATTCTGGGCGCGAACGGAGAATCCGAATATTTACTGGGGATCTCAGAGGACATCACTGAACGCAAGCAAAAAGATGATGCCCTGCGTAAATCGATAAGCGGAATCGTACAAGCCATGGCTCTCACAGTGGAAACGAGGGATCCTTATACTTCGGGGCATCAGATCAGAGTTGCCGAACTGGCGGAAAAGATAGCCGTAAGAATGAATTTTACTCCGCATCAGGTGGAAGGAATTAAAATTGCTGCGGCAATCCATGATATCGGAAAATTAACGGTGCCTGCTGAAATTTTAAGCAAACCTTCAAAATTGAGTGATATAGAGTTCCAGCTTATTCAAATTCATCCGGAGGCCGGCTATAATATAGTAAAAGATATCGAATTCCCCTGGCCTATCGCTGACATTATAATGCAGCACCATGAACGGATGGACGGTTCGGGATACCCGAAAGGCCTTAAAGGTGAAGAAATCCTGCTGGACGCCAGAATACTGGCTGTAGCCGATGTAGTCGAGGCGATTGCCTCTCACCGTCCATACCGCCCCGCCTACGGGATCGATACCGCCCTGAAAGAGATTTCAGACAAAAAGGGTATTCTCTATGATGCCGCGGTTGTTGATATCTGCCTGGACCTCTTTAAAGATAAAGGGTTTAAGTTTGAGTAGCCTCGCTCCTCTTATTGCAACAGAATCTGATCTGAAGAAGGCGGTAAAAGGTATTGAGACTGAAAAAAGAGTCGGCTTTGACCTTGAAGCAGACTCGATGTACCATTTTTCGGAAAAAGTCTGTCTTCTGCAGGTTGCTTCAAAAAATACCGCCTTTGCAATTGATACCCTTAAGCTTAAAGACCTGTCTCTGTTAAAGCCTCTTTTTTTAAATAAGGATATAATAAAGATATTTCACGGCGCCGATTATGATGTGAGGTCTCTTTTCAGGGATTTTGGCATAGAAGTAAAGAATCTTTTTGACACAGAACTGGCATCCCGTTTTCTCGGGATAAAGGAGACGGGACTTGAAGCAGTCTTAAGAAATCGGTTTAATATAATACTTGAAAAAAAATATCAGAAAAAAGACTGGTCCGAAAGGCCTCTATCCAACGATATGCTTATCTATGCGCTAAATGATGTCCGTTACCTTGTCTTGCTTTCCGAAATCCTTGAAAAAGAACTTGATGATGCCGGTCGTCTGTCCTGGGTCGTCGAAGAGTGTGAAATATTGTGCAGGGTCAGGTCGCCCGAGGATAACAGTGATCCGCTTTTTTTAAAATTCAAAGGAGCCGGAAAGCTGAACCCCGGCACTCTTGCCGTTCTCGAAGCGCTTCTTGGGTTCCGGATGGAAATGGCTCAAAAAAAGGACAGACCCCCGTTTAAAATAATGGGGAATAATTCTATCCTGAAACTTGCCGAAACAAAACCCGACAGTTTGAAAAAAATCATTAATACCGACGCCCTCTCTCAAAAACAGGTGGATATATACGGCAAAGACGTGGTCAGAATTATCAGCAGGGCTGTTAAGACACCTGCAAATATGCTACCGGTTTATCCGAGGAAAAAAGCTTTAGCTGTTTCGGAGTCAGCATCAAGAAGAATTGAGGCGCTTAAGATATGGAGAGACAAAAAGGCAATAAAACTCAATCTCGATCCTGGACTTTTATTGAATAAAGTTCTGATTAACTCAATCGGAGTTAAAAATCCTGATGATCATTCCGGACTCGGTATGATAAAAGAGATGAAAAACTGGCAGAGGAGAGAGTTCGGGGATGAGATTATCAGGGCTTTGAGACGAAAGAATTATGGAAGAAAAAATATTATTTAAATCCGGTGAGTTGGAATTAGAAGGAATCCTTGAAAAAAATTCAGGGGATACCGGAGTTGTAATAACCCACCCGCATCCTCTCTACGGAGGGGACATGTATAATCCTGTTGTCGGTGTAATTGCAAACGCTTACAGGGATAAAGGATACTCAACGCTAAGATTCAATTTCAGGGGGACAGGGGAAAGCGGCGGAAAACATGATAATGGAATCGGCGAACAGGAGGATCTTCTTTCGGCCATATCATGCATGCATGAAAGAGGCATAACCCATATTGATCTTTCGGGATATTCATTCGGAACATTTGTTAATGCCGGAGCCGTCGGCAAGGGCGCCCGTGTGCTGAATATGACAATGGTTTCTCCGCCCGTCGCATTTATGGAATTCGGAAAGCTCACACCGCTTTCATGTTTAAAGCTTGTTATTACAGGAAGATATGATGAAGTTGCACCTGTGGAACTTGTCAAAAAAACTCTATTTCAGTGGAATTCCGAAGCCAGGCTTGAAGTCATTGAAGGAACGGACCATTTTTATGCCGGATGCTTAAAAGAACTGGAGCAGGTTTTATCCGGCTTTATAACTCAATGCAACAACAAGAAATCTTGAGTCAGAAAAAGGTTGACTTACAAACGGAACTTTCCTATATTTCGCCCGCCGGAAAATAATCTATTAACAAAGGGGATTTATTCAAAAACCCTTTAATGAAAAGCATATAAAAAATAAAAAAAGGAGGTGGAGTCTGGAAGGACGTTAGTCTTTTGCAGGAATGATTAGTTTTAAGCATGCTCAATAATTAATAATTAAGGAGGGGGTTTAATGAGTGCAACTATACTTTTTGCATTAGGATGCGGGTTGTTAGGCGTTATATATGCCATACTGACCGGAATATGGGTATCGAAGCAGGATGCCGGAAGTGCGAAGATGCAGGAGATATCCAATGCGGTTAAAGAAGGCGCATACGCCTTCCTTGCCCGCGAATATAAAACTGTAGCCGTTGTTGCGGTGATACTGGTTGTCCTTATCCTGGCATTCGGACTAGGCGTGTGGACAGCAATTGGTTTTGTCATCGGCACAGTCGGTTCGGCGCTTGCAGGATTTGTGGGTATGTGGGTTACCGTAAGAGCAAACGTACGCACCACACAGGCTGCGAGCAAAGGCCTCCAGGCTGCTCTCGGGCTTGCTTTCAAGGGCGGCTCGGTGACGGGCGTTATGGTCGTTGGTCTTGGAATCATAGGCCTTGCAGGTTTTTATTTCATAGCAAAACAGTCGGCTCCTGATCAGGCGTTCCACGCGCTGGTTGGTCTTGGTTTTGGATGCTCACTCATGAGTGTGTTTGCCCGTATCGCGGGCGGCATCTACACAAAGGCTGCGGACGTCGGCGCTGACCTTGTTGGAAAAGTTGAAGCAGGAATTCCCGAAGATGATCCGAGGAACCCTGCTGTTATAGCAGACAACGTAGGTGACAACGTAGGCGACTGCGCGGGAATGGCGGCAGACCTTTATGAAACATACACAGTTACACTCGTTGCGGCAATGCTGCTTGCCAAAACAGTTTTCGGCGCCGGAAGCCCATGGGTGGAATTCCCGCTGCTCCTCGGCGGTATCTCGATTATCGCTTCCATTATAGGAACGTTCGCAGTAAAGCTAGGCAAGAACCAGTACATCATGGGCGCACTTTACAAGGGGCTTGCTGTCGCAGGTATTCTTGCTGCAGTAGCATTTTATATCGTGACCGGCTTCTTCCTGAAAGGCCTTTCGGCTGAGTCGATGACTTCTCATCCGTCTTTCACACAGATGAACGTTTTCCTCATGGCTCTTATCGGTCTGGCATTGACAGGCCTGATCGTTGGAATAACCGAGTATTTTACAGCCAAGGAATACCCACCGGTTCAACACATCGCAAAAGCCAGTCTGACAGGTCACGGCACGAATGTTATTGCCGGTCTTGCGGTCAGCATGAAGTCAACCGCTGCGCCTGTTATAGTTATCGTAGCATCAATTTTAGGCGCTTATGCATTAGGCGGAGGATTTGCAGGTGATGCGTCAGGCGGTCTTTTTGCAATCGCGTTGTCCGCTGTTTCGATGCTTTCCATGACAGGTATCGTTGTTGCCATTGACTCATATGGTCCCATTACGGACAATGCGGGCGGTATCGCAGAAATGTCGGGACTGCCTGAAGAAATCCGCAACATCACAGACCCGCTGGATGCAGTCGGAAATACGACAAAGGCTGTTACAAAGGGTTATGCAATCGGATCGGCCGGACTTGCGGCCCTGGTTCTTTTCGCGGAATATTCCCGCTCTTTCGAAACGACTATTCTGTTTGACCTTTCGAATCCAATGGTGCTGGCAGGTCTTTTCATCGGCGGTCTGCTTCCTTATTATTTCGGATCTCTGCTTATGGAAGCTGTCGGAAAGGCTGCCGGAAGCATTGTTGAGGAAGTAAGAAGGCAGTTCAGGGAAATTCCCGGAATAATGGAATACAAGGCAAAACCTGAATACGGGAAGTGCGTTGACATCGTAACAAAAGGCGCTATCAAGCAGATGATGGTTCCGGCTCTTATCCCGGTTGTGGTTCCGATTGCAGTCGGTCTTCTCCTCGGCAAGGAAGCTCTTGGCGGAGTTCTTATCGGAAGCATCTTAACCGGTCTTTTCCAGGCGATCGCCATGACAAGCGGCGGCGGAGCATGGGACAACGCCAAGAAATCATTTGAAGACGGTGTTACAGACGACAAAGGTGTAGTTCACAAGAAGGGAAGCGACGGACACAAAGCTTCTGTCACGGGCGATACAGTAGGCGATCCGTACAAGGATACAGCCGGTCCTGCAATCAACCCGATGATCAAGGTTATAAACATCGTTGCGCTTCTGATTGTTCCAATGCTTATGTAAAAGCCGTATATCGTACTTCGAAGATCGAAGATCGGATATCGAAAAGCGAAAACGAAATACGAAGTACTTGCAGTAAATGCTATAGATCTATTCTGTTTGGGTATGGGTACACATACGCACCCATACCCAAACAATCAACCGTTACAGAACGAATCACTATCCGCCAGTTTTTTCACTTGACCCCTTGACCCCTTGAATCCTTGAATCCTTTATTTATTCGATATTCGATGTACGATATTCGAAGTACGGCTTTTCGATATTCGAAGTGCGATGTACGAACTACGTAAATATCTCATCCATCAGATCAAGGACAAAGCCGTCAACAGCCTTCCTGTCAGGAAGTGACGCCGCCATGCCGTACATCGCGGCAGTCCCTTCAGATGATGCCTTAGGATTTGCAATTACCTCTGCAACAGATTCCTTCAGATCGGATATAAACGCTTCAGCGACTTTTTCATGAGCGGCGGTTACCATCATGTGGAGTGAGGATGGAAACTGCTGCCTGTCAAGGTGCCATCCCCGCTTGTCCATCGCGTCTCCGAGCGCAAATATATCGAATGTGTCCGAAGCAAATGAGAAAACGGACATATCCGGTTTCCCCAGAATATAAAGCCCTTTTATCCCGACAATTCCTTCCATGATAGTCTCTGCGGTTTTCATGGCCGATTCAGCAAGGCGCAGGTAGCCTTCTTCTCCAATCGAATTTAAGGCGGCCCATGCTGCGGCAATTGCTCCTCCGGCCCTTGTTCCGGTCATGGAAGGAGATGCGTATATTCCACCCGGCCAGTTGGAATAGACAAAGAACTGGTGGCGGCGCAATTCTTTGCTCCGGTAAAGAACAACGGATGCACCCTTTGCGGCATACCCGTACTTATGGATATCGGCTGATATTGAGGTAACTCCGGGAATTGAAAAATCAAAAGGCGCCACGGGATATCCGAGTTTTTTGAGCCACGGAAGTATGAATCCGCCGAGGCATGAATCGACATGGAAGCCGATACCCTTTTCTTTTGCAATGGCGGCAAGTTCGGTAATCGGGTCAATAACGCCGTGGGGATATGCGGGAGCCGATCCGGCCATGACAATTGTGTTGTCTGATACAAGTTTCCTGGTTGCGTTGACATCAGCTTTATAGTCATTTCCGACCGGTGAGTGGACGGTTTTCAAATCGAAATAGTGGGCGGCTTTTTCGAATGCGGGATGGGCTGTAACCGGAAGAAGAATTTCCGGCTCTTTTACGGAAGGCATGGTTTCTCTTGCCCACTGCCTGTACGCCTTCATCGCCATGAGAATGCTTTCTGTGCCTCCGGAGGTCATTGTGCCTGAGACACTTTCATCTCCTCCCAGCATACCTGCTGTCATTGCGATTACTTCATTCTCAAAGGTTTTTAAGCTAGGAAAAGCCAACGGGCTTAAACCGTTTTCAGAGAAAAACATATTGTGCGCTTTTTTCAGAAGGTCGGTATGATCTTCTCCGGCATAATATACGAGGCTCCATGTTTTTCCGGAGCGCCAGTCGGCATCATTATTTCTCATCGACTCCATTCGGGACAATAATTCGTCCTTTAGAATTCCTTTGCCGGGGACTGATATTTTTTCTTTCATTGTTAACCTCATAATATAAAGGATTCAAGGATTCAAGGATTCGAGTGAAAGGTAATAGACTGAAGGTGTTCAGACTGAAGACTTATTGTAGCTTCAGCCTTCGGACTTCAGCCTTTTTTCATGCTCCTTTCATCTTTCGCCTCATGCCTTTCAAAATACCTTATAACAGCCGGTTTTCTTCCTGCGAGGCCGTAATATTTTTCATCCGGCCAGCCGAGGGCGATTACAGCATATACCTTTTCATCGGCAGGGACACCCACGGTAAGTTTTATCTTAGGGTCTCTTTTTATGGCCGATACGGCGAAACCGATCAGGCAGGAGCCGAGCCCAATGCTGTGCGCACCGAGAAGAATATTCTGGGTTGCAAGAAGGGCGTCTTCGGCGGGGCATGTTGCTCCAGGCCTGGAGCCAACTATTATTGCTGATGTTGCACCATGAAAAAGGCGGTCCCGACCTTTATTTTCCCATTCCGAAAGGGTTTCTTTAACCGTTTCGTAATAATTCTTATAGTAAATATCGAGCTCCCTGTTGCCCGTTAATTTCATAAGGAGGCGAATATGGCTTTTTTCAGCCATATTGTTCAGTTCCTTGAAATATAGCGCTATCTGGTTTACAAGAACAAGTACAGCATCCCGTGTGGGCAGAATAGTAAAAGTCCATCCCTGTGAGTTTGTTCCTGAAGGTGCTGTTATGCCAATTTTTACGAGATCCTCAAGAATATTTCTGTCAACCTGTTTTTCCTTGTAATTCCGGCATGAACGTCTTGAGCGCATGAGCCGTAAAAGTTGCCGGGTGTCAAAATCGCCGTGCTTGAGCCATTTTTCATCTTCTTTGAAGGTGCTGTAAGATAAAATAGATTCTTCTGTTGCTTTTACCCGGATGGCGCTTTCCGGGCATACCGCCGCGCAATGGCCGCAGGAAAGAGATTCCTTACCTGTGACAACCGCCTTCCCATTCTGCATGGAGATAGTATCCATAGGACATACTTTGACGCACAAGCCGCATCCTATGCAAAGTTCTTTGTCGATTATGGTTGTAACACTTCTGTCGATCATGATTTTCCTCTGTGGTTTGTTAGTCTGAAGGTTATTAGACTGAAGACTTTTAGCTAACAGCCTTCAGCCTGTTTACCTGATTCACAATCCATGTTTCCCTTGCTATCATCAATTCCTCATTTGTAGGTATTACAAGAATCTTCGTTTTGCTTGCTTCCGTATTGACGAATCCTTTTTTTGAATCTTTTATAGAAAGATTCGCTTTCTTGTCAATTATTATACCAAGCGGCGCAAGGTTCTCAAGTACTGCCTCTCTTACTTCAGATGAATTTTCTCCGATTCCGCCCGTAAAAATAATCGCATCTGCCCCCCCAAGGGCAAAAAAGTATGCCCCGATATATTTCCGCAGAGTATGAACAAACATTTCAAAAGCAAGCCTGGCGCGATTGTTGCCGCTTTTGGATGCATTGATTATGCTGCGCATATCCCGGCCTATTCCGCTTACTGCAGTCAGTCCGCTTTCATTGTTGAGCTTGGCTATGATTTCATCAAGGCTGAGGCCTGTCTTTGAAATAAGATATGGAATAATTGCTGGGTCAAAATAACCGGCGCGTGTACCCATCATGAGTCCCTCAAGGGGAGTGAATCCCATACTCGTATCGAGCACCCGTCCCTGCGAGAAAGCAGTAATGCTGGCGCCGTTTCCAAGGTGGGTTGAAATAAGCTTGAGCTCATCAAGGGGTTTTTTAAGGAGTACAGAGGCCATACTGTTTACGAACTGGTAAGAGATGCCGTGAAAACCGTATCTTCTGACCGAATATTTTGTATGCCATTCGACAGGAACAGGGTAAAGATATGAGAATTCGGGCATTCCGGCATAATAGCTCGTATCAAAGTGTGCTACCTGGAGAAAGTCCGGGGAAATTCTGATGCATTCTTCTATGCAGGCTATATTCACAGGCATATGAAGCGGCGCTAAGTCTTTGAGCTTTTTCATTTCGGCAAGGGACTTATCAGATACCACGGCAGGTTCCACAAAAATATCCTTGCCGTGGACAACACGATGCCCGATTGCCGATATTTCCTTAAGATTTTTCAGCGGCCCATTATTATTTGAAACAATGGCATCAAAGACAAGCCCGACAGCATGACGGTGATTTTTGCAGTCCAATTCAGTTCTGATTTTTTCCTGCGAAAAATTCCCGTAAGAAAAAACAGCTTTTTTTTGTTCATCGCCAATATTTTCAATAAGACCTGATGACAGGATATCTTCTTCAGGCATATCAAAGAGTTTGTATTTGAGTGAAGAGCTTCCGCTGTTTAATACAAGGATAAGATTTTTTTTCATATTACTCAGCCGTCAGGTTTGATATAAAGTTATCAACAGAATATTCAAAAAGGTTATTAAAATTATCCCCTTTTAAAATAGTGTTTTTTAATTTCTTAAAATTGGTCAGTCCGTAAAGGGTCGCCCAGAACAGTATGGAATATCTTCTTGAATCAATCTGTTTGAAGACGCGTGATTTAACTCCTTCCGATAGTATCTCTTCAACAAGAGATATAACCTTGTTCCCGTGCTGATCGACCTGATCTTTCAGGTTCGGTGTGAATATCTGTTCGGGCGCGGAAAGAAAGTAGTTTATGATATCAAAATAATCTTTGTTCTCTTTTGAAAACTTCAAAAATACCCGTGCCGCACTCCTTAGTTTTCCGGTAAATTCAGGTTCTTTGTAACAGGCTTTTTTCGTTTTCGAATAGAGCAGTTCAAGTCCTTCCGCCTGTAGTTCGGCAAAGAGCTCCTCCTTGCTCTTATAATAAAAATAAATTGTTCCAACGCCTATCTCTGCCTGTTTTGCGATCTGGTTCATTGATGTGGCGTTCAGTCCTTTTTCAAAGAGGAGCGACCTTGCCGCATCGAGGATCTGTTTTCTTCTTTCAATTTTTTCACGCGCTCTTCTTTCTTTCAGGCTCATATAAAAATTCCTTCAAAAATTTATCTGACAGGATTTACAGGATTAACAGGATAATTTGTCAGGCCGCTCCGGAAGAGCGGCCTGAAACACGAATCCGCACTTTGTTATTTTTCCAGCTCGGAATGGAATTTCCGGGCCATCATTTTTTCATAAAAAATCGGGGCTATCCGGCTGATCCAGTATCCGAGTTTTCCCATGAAAGTTAAGAGAACCATGTTTCTCCTCTTTAATGCTGCAGAGTAAACTTCCTCCGCGACACTTTCAGGAGTTATCTGTCTGCCTAAAGTTGACTGAGGGTGTGTCGTAATGGTTCCGTCGGCTCCCAGCGCCCTTGTCTGAAGGTTTGTCTTTACAAATCCGGGGCAGACTATCATGACATGCGCTCCGGCATTTCTTATCTCCGTCCTGATTGTTGTGAACAATCCATGTAGAGCATGTTTGCTCGCGCAGTAGCCCGACCTTCCCAGAAGCGGGGTGACACCCGCGACACTTTCGATGACTATTATCATCCCCTTTCTTTCAACGATACTTCCTATCGCAGCCTTTGTGCAATAGAGTGAGCCGAAGAAATTGATATCCATTACCTTTCTGTAAACAGATGCGCGGGTTTCCATGAAGGCGCCCCTTTGTGTTATTCCCGCATTGTTTACGAGAACATCAATTCCACCATAACGCATGATGAAAGCTTTAATTGCATAGTTGCATTCATCTTCCGCGGAAACATCGCATTTAACGGCAAAAGCCTCGGCTCCGGAACCTGTCAGGGAATGTTCCATCTCTTTTGCGCCTTTTTCATCTGCATCCATGAGGCCTATTTTTGCGCCTTCGGAAGCGAATTTCCGGCATATTGCCGCACCGATGCCGCTTGCAGCGCCTGTAACAACTACCACTTTGTCCCTGAAAGCTTGAGCCTTTTGCATAAACTCCCTCCACTCGAACCCTGCCGAAGGCCAGCCAATCATTATGGCGGAAACCCTCGAACCCTCGAATCCTTGACCCCTCTTATTACTATTCTTCAACCTTGATGGTTATTTTTTCAACCTTGGCGAGATCCTGATCATAATAAAATGATCCGATAAAGAAAAGAGTCCCGGCTACAAGAGAAGAGAGAGATGTTATGGTGAGCGCTGTCTTGATATCGTATTTATCGGACAAAATTCCCACGAAGAGAGGGCCAATAGAACTGCCGAGCAGGTTCTGAACAATAACACATAAGCTGTAAGAGGTTGCCCTTAAACCGGGATGAACAACATCCTGTGTCACTGCTATTGCCGATGATGCAAACGCGATTGCGCATATGCCTCCGAAGAGAAGAATATAATACTGAAAAGGACCCGCAAAGAAATAGAAGGCCGAGAAAAAGACTACCGAAGTTGTGACTGAAGAGAGTGCGCTGAAAAGAAGTCTCGCGTTATTTCTTTTTTTCATCCACGTGTCGGCAAGAAAACCTCCAAGCGGAGACCCTATGATTGCGAGAAGCATTATTGAGCTTCCTTTAAGAGAAGCCTGCTGCATAGGCATATTCTCAATCCTGTTGAAGTATGTCGGAAGCCAGCTCAACATTGCCGTTGTCAGAAAAGTATTTCCGGCAAAGGCGAAATAAGTCAAAATGAGAGAAGGTGTTCCGGTGAATTCCTTTATTATATCCTTTCTGCTCATTTTCAGCTGAGCGCCGGAGTCGTCTTTTTTCCCCTTCACAGACCTGACAAGATCGACAGTTTTATAATCTTTGGTGAAAAAGAAAAGAAAAGCTATTATCAGACCGGGTACCGCAACTATTCCAAAGGCATGCCGCCATCCGTATTTTACGGCAATGAAGCCTCCGAGAGCCACGCCGATCGCGCTTCCGATTGGAATCGACGCATTCCATATTCCAACCATTAGGGATCGTTTTTTTTCAGGAAAGAGAGCTGAAATCATTGCTGTACCGCCCGGAGCATATCCGGCTTCACCGACTCCTATGGCAGTTCTTGCTACAAAAAGCTGTGCGAAATTTTTTGTAAAGGCGCATGCAACGGTGGCTATGCTCCATAATACCGCCATAACGCCTATGCTTTTTTTGCGGCTCCACCTGTCAACAAATATTGAAACCGGAAATGAAAAAATAATTATTGACCAGTAAACCGCGGAAACGAGCATTCCGCACTGGGTGTCAGACAATCCCCAGTCTGATTTTAAAAAAGGGAAAAGTGAGACAACTACCATCCTGTCGATGTAATCAAACATGTAGAGGAGAAACAACAGAATGAAAACATAGTAGGAATGACCTTTGGACAGTAAAAAGCCGTTTGGTATGCCGTTGTTTTTCATGATATCTTCTCCTGAATTAAATTTGACCGGATAGATCTATAAAATTCAAATATCGGATGACTTTGTAAAAAGCTTCATATGCAAGGCGCGCAAATACTGAGGAATGAAGCGTACTTTTCGTACGCTGCAATGACGAAGGATGCAGCGCAACACAGCAGATGGACTTTTTACGAAGTCATTAAGCCTTGTAGCCACCGAGGTTTGCCAGCGCCGTACTTCCAGGGCTCACAGTCGTCGGATCGGTCATGACGTTAATACAGGTTGTTTTCCCTGAAGCAAAAGCCTCTTCAAGGGCAGGGCGTATATCCTCCGGTTTTTCCACATATATACCCTTTCCGCCGAGAGCTTCAACCATTTTATGATAGTTGACCTTCCCGATTAATGTCCCGTTTTCGATCGCATGCCCTATCTTTATTTCCTGGCTGTGCCTTATCATGCCCCAACCGAGATCATTACTGATAACAACAACAACAGGCAGATTTTTCCGGATAGCTGTTTCAAATTCCATGAAATTGAATCCTACAGATCCGTCGCCCGTAATAAGACATACACGTTTATTGGGATTTATAAGCTTTGCGGCATTGGCATAGGGTATGCCGACTCCGAGGCATCCGTAAAGCCCGGAGTCAAGATAATGGCCCGGCTGCCGGATGGTTCTTGTCATTCCCATCCAGACCTGAGTATCGCCGCCGTCTCCTACGACAATATCGTCTTCCCTGTTCATGAAGTCATTGATTTCGTGCGCAAGCCTTAAAGGATGAATCGGGACATTATTGCTTTCCCAGTTCGGTATTGAAGGAACTTTACCGTCTTTTTCGGCCTGTTTAAGTGTCAAAACCCATTCGCTGAAGCGGCCGATCAGGGACTTGCTGATTCCCTTTTCATCAATAATCTTATTACAAATACCAAGAAGCGCCTTTATATCTCCGGTGATGCCGAGATCTATGGTGCGGTTTCTTCCGATTTCTTCGGGTTTTATATCCACCTGGATGATCTTTGCTTCCTTTGGGAATAAATCCCCAAAGATATAATAGAGACTTATGCGTGAGCCGAGAAATATTACAAGGTCTGTGCTGAAATTTGCGAACAATGCCGCACCGGGCCTTATGGCAAGAGATGATTCAAAACAAAGAGGGTGGGTATCGGGAATTGTCCCGCGTCCGAGAGCTGATGTAAATGCAGGTATGCCGGTTTTTTCGGTGAATTCAACAAGCTCTTCTCCGGCATCTGAATACCATGCGCCGCTTCCTGCAATAACAATCGGATTCTTTGAAGATTGTATCATTTCAATAATTTTAGCTGCATTTATTGAATCTGCGGGTCTTGAATCAACAATGGTATTTGTCTTTTTAACCTGGGATTCATCGACGGAAGCGTTTAAAACATCTACAGGCAATTCAAGGTAAACAGGTCCTGGACGCCCGCTTATGGCGGTCCGGTATGCAAGGTCAATAAATTCGGGAATCCTGTTTGTCTTATGGCATACAAGGGCTTTTTTTACCATAGGCTCAATTACGGGAAGCTGGCGCATATCCTGTAGGTCGAGCTTTTCGATGCATTCAACACCGACACAACCCGAGATTAATAAAAGAGGTGAGTTTGCCATGTTCGCGTTTGCTATTGCTGATAAGGCGTTAGTAAAGCCCGGTCCTGCGGTAACCATGGCAATCCCCGGTGTCCTTGTCAGCCTTCCCCATGCTTCCGCCATGAAGACTGCGGCCTGCTCATGCCGTGTGTCGAAAAGCTTGACAGGTGAGTTTTCGAGATACTGATAAATGGGAGTTATATGCCCCCCGCTCAGGGTAAAAATATATTCAACTTTCTTTTCAATAAGCGCTTCTGCCGCAAGTCTGCCGCCTGTAACTGCTGCCATTTTATTCCTCCATGATGGTTTAGTAATAATAGATAAAGGGGTCGAGGATTCGAGGAGTCAAGGGTTCAAGTGTTTGTTCTCTGATGTTTCTTTTCGTTTCACTTGAACCCTCGAACCCCTGAATCCTTGAACCCTTTGTATTTTATAGTTCCATTAATTGCCCGCCGGTAACATTAATTGCCTGGCCTGTAATGTAGGACGATGCCGACGAAGCAAGAAAGGCCACAAGATTCCCGACCTCTTCAGGACTTCCAATGCGGCCAAGCGGTATCGTCTTGCACATCTCTTTTTCACGTTCTTCGATTGTGGATGAAAAAAACTGTGCTTCGAGCCCGAAGCGCCATTTTTCAAGGTCGGTCATTATCTGCCCCGGACATATCGCGTTAATTCTTATTCCCGCGCCGGCAAGCTCTTTAGCCATAACTTTAGTGAGCATAATTACTCCAGCCTTGGCAACCGCGTATG
>JAWOHP010000162.1:0-12157 GCA_046485065.1 Desulfobacterales bacterium
TTAAAGGAAAATTTTACGGCAAGGCCTTTTACAGTGATAAGTCACAGATAGCGCTCCGCGTTGTTACGACTTCAGACGAGACAGTTGACAGAAAGTTTTGGGAAAATCGCATAAGGGCCGCCATAGAGTTGAGAGACAAAACAGTATCGGATACGGAAGTGTTCAGGCTCGTTAACGGAGAAGGGGATGGAATCCCTTCGGTAATTGTCGACAGATACAAAGACGTTCTTTCGATCCAGACACTTTGCCAGGGATCGGAGAAGATAAAAGGCATTATCGTCGAAATCCTGTCGGAACTTATTGCACCTATTTCGATAATTGAAAGGAACGACGGCAAAGTAAGAGATCTGGAGGGATTGCCAAGGCAGATATCGGTATTAAAAGGATATGATCCGGGCGAAATTGTCTGTCTTGAAAACGGACTTAAATTTAACTTTCATTCTGCATCGGGACAGAAGACAGGCGCTTTTCTTGATCAGAGAGAGAACAGGGTACTTGCAGGGAGGCTCTCCTTTGGATACGGTCTTGATTGTTTCTGCTATGCGGGCGGATTTGCGCTGAATATGGCAAAATCATGTGAAAAAGTTGAGGCAATTGACATCTCAGAATCGGCAATTGAGCTTGCGAAGAAAAACGCGCAGTTGAACGGAATAACAAATATTAATTTCGATACCGACAATGTTTTTGACAGGCTGAAACTTTATGACGGCCAGAAAAGAAAATTTGATACGATAGTGCTTGATCCTCCTGCCTTTGCAAAAAGCAGGTCACACATCGAAGCTGCCGAAAGAGGATACAAGGAGATTAATCTGCGGGCAATGCGATTGTTAAATTCAGGAGGATTTCTTATTACATGCAGTTGCTCCCAGCATATAGACGAAAATGCTTTTTTGAATATTTTAAGCGAAGCGGCCTCCGATGCCAGGTGTAGAGTGCAGGTCCTTGAGAAGCGCACCCAGGGCAAAGATCATCCCTTCCTTCTTTCCATGCCCGAAACATATTATTTAAAGTGCATATTTTTGCGTGTCATAACAGGCTGAAATCGGATCTATTGATGAGCTTAATGCTTGACGTTATTATCGGGTTGCGTTACTATCCTTTCCATGATAAAATCATTTCGGGATAAAGAGACTGAGAAAATATTCAACAGGCGACTTTCAGGCAAATTACCGCAGAATGTTCAGCGTATTGCCCGCAAAAAACTGGTTATTCTTGATTCTGCCCTCGAAATAAATGATCTACGCACTCCACCGGGTAACCGATTAGAGGCTTTGAAAGGTGACCGGAAAGGCCAACATAGCATACGCATAAACAACCAATGGCGGATTTGTTTCAGGTGGAGCGATGGCAATGCAGATGATGTTGAAATAACAGATTATCATTAGGAGTCAATATGAAAAACAAGCAACTTCCTCCTATCCATCCCGGCGAAATTCTAATGGAAGAATTTTTAGATCCCATGGGAATCAGTCAGTACAGGCTGGCAAAGGATATAAGTGTGCCTCCCAGGCGCATAAATGAAATTGTTCATGGTAAAAGATCAATTACTGCGGATACCGCTCTTCGGCTTGGGCGGTTTTTTGGTATGTCGCCACAGTTTTGGCTGAATCTACAAAACAGGTACGATCTTGAGGTGACCGAGGATTTTCTGGAGGGACGGCTTAATGATGAGGTACATGTTCTTAATATACAAGCCGGTTCATATAAAATTTCTAATAAGAACGGAAATGTCTCTTCTCCTTCCATTGCTGAACCGCAATAGCGAACGCATTTCCCGTAGCTTGCTACGGGATTAGTGAGCGAATCAACAACAGAAAGAAAGTCCTTACGGTCGAAGATTTCCCGTAGCTTGCTATGGGGAGCTTCAATCAAAGTGATTTCCGTGAAAACAACCTGTTAAATATAACAAATCATGAAAATTGACTATGATATCGTCAAGTTTCGACGTTAAATGACAACATGGTGATCAGATAGTAATGAAAAAGAATATTTGATGCTCTTAACTATAGCATTTTCATTTGGTCAGATGTCCCTCTTGATGAAAAGATTCGGACCTTTTTAACTTTTCTTGACAATTTAGCATGTTATGGTATTCAAACCAAAATTGCATAATATGATGCCGTCCTGACAATAACCTTGAATTGAAGAGTTGCGGATGAACAGGTCAGTAAAATCTCTGTTTGTGTTTCTTATCTTAATCCTCACCGTATCCGGCGCCTTTGCCGCAGAAAAAAAGAACAAGCCCGAAACGCAACTGGTTGACAACTACGTTGCCATCTTTGACTTTGAGATTACAGCCGGAGAGAAGAGTATTTCCCGTCCTCTTGCGGACAAAGTAATTCACGAGTTTTCCCAGTCCGACAAGTATGAGGTCATAGATCGGGGCAACATGAACAAAATACTCAAAGAGCAGAAATTCCAGATGTCGGGTTGCGTGGCGCAGGAGTGCAAGGTAGAGGCTGGGCAGTTACTTGGCGTGGGGAAGATAGTAAACGGTTCTGTGGGCATGGTGGGTAAGGTTTACTACCTGACGCTTCAGTTGATAGACGTTAAAACAGGGAGGGTAGAGCTTTCTGCGGAGGATGAATGCAGATGCGAACTTGAAGAACTGCTCGATTCAACCAAAAGACTTGCGAAAAGACTCCTCGGCGAAAAAGTCGATGATTCAGCGGAAGTTGCGGCAAAAGCCAGGGCCGAGGCTGAAGATAAGGCAAAAGCCGAGCAAGCAACTAAAGCCAAAGCAGAAGCAGAAGCTGCAGCCAGGGCCAAGGCCGCTGGGCCTGAGCAGAAAATCAGCAATTCGATCGGAATGACATTTGTTTATATCAAGCCCGGGACATTCATGATGGGCTCGCCTTTGAATGAAGAAGGAAGGGACAATGATGAGACACAGCATCAGGTGACACTTACGAAAGGATTTTACATGGGGGAGACCGAGGTAACGGTCGGTCAGTGGCGCGGATTTGCTCGTGATTCAGGTTACAGGACTGAAGCAGAAACCCGGGGCGGTGCATCTATCTGGACTGGTACGTGGGAGAAGAAAGAGGGAATGTACTGGGACAACCCCGGTTTTTCTCAAAGCGATAATCATCCTGTAACATGCGTATCATGGAACGATGCGCAGGCTTTTATAAGATGGATTAACCGTAAAGAGGGCGTTAATTATCGTTTGCCTACGGAAGCAGAGTGGGAGTACGGGGCTCGGGCAGGGACGACGACGGCTCGGTATTGGGATGGTGACCCGGATCAAGCCTGCGGCTATGCTAATGTTTCAGCTCAAACAGCTAAACAGAAATGGGCTGGCTTGCCTATTCACAACTGCAATGACGGCTATGTTGAAACTGCACCTGTAAGAAATTATAAACCAAATAGCTTTGGTTTATATGACATGATCGGCAATGTCTGGGAGTGGTGTGAAGACTGGAAGGGGGATTATCCATCGGGCAGTGTTACTGATCCAACGGGTCCAGCATCTGGCTCGGACCGGGTCTTTCGTGGTGGTGGCTGGCTCGGCTATCCCTGGAGCTGGCGTTCGGCGAATCGCGTCAACGTCACTCCGGACCACAGGCTCAGCCACCTGGGCTTTCGCCTCTCCAGGACAAATTAACCTTTTAGCATTTTTACCTTTTTACCTTTTGGAGCCCGTCACTGACTCCGTAAGGAAAGTCAGTGACGGATAAATTTTTAAATTCATGTTTAAAATACTCACCATCCCATTCGACAGGACGAAAAAAGGTTTTAATGAAGAGCTTCTGAACCAGTTTGTCCTCAACAAGAACTTCTGAAATCTACAGAGTTTTTGACTCTTGTTATTTAACTGGAAAATCCTCCGGAATCATGCTATTATGATGTTTATAAAAAAGAGAGGGAAGTTAATTTGTAACACAAGGGCAAATTTATGAATCCTGGTGAAATGAAAAAGCTGAAAATTTATCTCGATACCTCAGTGATTAATTTTCTTTTTGCCAATGACTCACCGGAAAAGCAGGATATTACCATAGAGTTTTTTGAGAGCCGTCTTGACAGTTTCGATGTTTTTATTTCCGAAATTGTTCTTTTTGAGATTCAAAAAACACCTGATTCGAAGAAGAGGTCAATGCTGAGGGAGGCTATTATAAAATATCGGCTGCGGCCAATCCCAATCCCTGAAGAAAAGACTGAAGAAATTGATATGATTGCCCAAAAATATCTTGATGCAGGTGTCATCCCTCAGAGGAAAAGAGAGGATGCCATGCACATTGCGATCTGCACGGCCTTCGAATTTGATATTCTTCTTAGCTGGAATTTTCGCCATATGGCAAATATTCATAAGCACGTCCAAATTAACTCCCTAAATGAGTCAATGGGATATTTAAAAAAATTGAATTTATTGACTCTATTGGAGGTAATGTATGAAAACGACGATCAGTAAAGCCTTGCAGGAAGTCTGGGATATGAAAAATGCTGCATATGAAGAGACAAAGCATTTAAAAGGTTCGGAGTATTTTAAATATATTCATGAACAGGTAACCAAAGATTTTCCACAGGGTATTTTTGTTCCCGAGGCGGGAAAGCCTCAATCGGCTTCATATAAAATTTCAAATCAGAATAGAAATATCTTATCTCCTTCTATTGCTGAGTCAAAGTAATTTTAAGTTAACCGCTTTCAATCTCATAGATTTTCTATGATAAAATCTACGCGCCTTTCAAGGGGCAAAACCGGAACCCGTATAATTTTATATCCGAGATTTAGATAGGTCTCTTCTATGAGCCGTTCGATAAGTATTGAATCTTCTTCGTTTTCATTGCGGACTTCATCCTGTTTTATCCTTAGCCTGTCAAACAAGAAAATTTTCCTATAGCGAATATCCGCACTCTTTTC
This sequence comes from Desulfobacterales bacterium, assembly GCA_046485065.1. GTDB lineage: Bacteria > Desulfobacterota > Desulfobacteria > Desulfobacterales > RPRI01 > RPRI01. The sequence goes on from JAWOHP010000162.1 coordinate 4,862, forward strand.
TTCAGGTTCTTTAGGATCAAGTCCGGCGAATCTGAAATAGGCTACGCTGTCCGGAATTGCGCGATCAAGAAAAATTATGGCCTTTTCAGGAAGAGCAGCTTCTATCTTTATTTTCCTGTAAAAGATGCTGCTTTCAAATATGAACATATCCTCTCTTATTTCATCAAGAGTTTTTCCTTTGTTGAGCTCATCATTTATATATGCGCGCGCGGTTTCGTGGACAACCCTGTATCCAAGCTGTTCTATACGGGATATCACGGACGTCTTTCCCGAGCAGGGAGCTCCTGTTATTACGTACCAGTTTGTTATTCGCATATTCTATTTATACGACAGGATTTACAGGATATACACGCATTCTTTTACCAGTAAAAACACGGTCAATTATCTTTATCAAAAGGTTCGATGCAGGAAGGATCATTGTTTGAAACGGAATTGACCCTTTTGGATACGGGATATCCGTTCAAACCGGATATTCTGCCTTCTTGTACGATTTCTCTTAATATTTTCGGGTTATTTTCATCCGGATTTAGCCAGCTTCCATAAACCTTTTTGTTAAGAATTACCGGCATCCTGTTATTAATTTCGTTTACAGGTTCAGTCGCTTCTGTTGTAATTATGGCAAAAGTGTTTCTGATGGATTCGTCTTTTCCCCTCCGCTTTTCCCAGATACCGGCAAAGGCGAATGGCAGATTTGATTGAACTTTAAAAAACCAGGGCTCTTTTTTGGATCCTGCCCTTTTCCATTCATAAAAACCGTCGGCAGGTATAAGGCACCGCCTGAATTTATAAGATTCACTGAAACTTGGTTTTTCAGCTATGGTCTCAAAACGGGCATTTATTAAAAGAGGAGGCTTTAAGGCTTCCTTTCCGATATAGGGTGTAATACCCCAGAAAAACCTTGTAAGGATCATTTCCCCGTAATATGCGACGGCAAGAACATCCTGCCCAGGAGCGACATTATACGATGATTGTACAGGGTCGCATTTTACCGCGCTGATATCAAAGGCCTCCTTCAACAAAGAGACCGGGCTGAATTGGGCGAATCTTCCGCACATGCTGTTAGCTGTTAAAAGGGTTCAAGGGTTTGAGTGCTATAAAACAGAACCCCTGATCTGTAATATAATCTGTTGTCATTACATTCTAATATGTGTTATGAAATTTCAGCTTTTAAACTATTTATCAGATTTTATCTGGCTCTTCAACATATCAATTAAAATTAAGGCAGGAGGAGATTTTATCATGAAAAAGGAACAGTTCTGGAGAAAGTCTTATGATGCCGGTCTCGAAGATATTGATCCGAAACGGTGGGAAACTTCATATGTGGATGTTATTAAACCTGCGTTTGAAAAATTTCCCGACAAGGCGGCATTTTCTTATTTCGGTATTGAAGTGACCTTTGCACAGCTCGACATCTATTCGAACAAATTCGCAAATATGCTGATTCAAAACGGGCTTCAAAAAGGTGATGTGGTAGGAATCAATCTACCGAATATACCGGAATATGTAATAGCCTGGCTCGGAACATTAAAAGCCGGATGTATTGTTTCAGGTGTATCACCCCTCCTATCTCCCGAGGAGATGCAGTATCAGCTAAATGATTCAAAGGCAAAAGGCCTTGTTACGCTTGATGCCATATTTGCCGGAAGGCTTGTTAAGATAGAGTCAAATCTCCCTGACTTGAAAGTGGTTGTAGCAACGAGTGTGGGCGGGTTTCTTCCCGCGATAAAAAGAATACTGGGACAACTGCTCAAGAAAATACCCAAAGGGGATGTGACACCCCTTAAAGGAAAGCAGGTCTACATTTTCAAGGATATAATAAAAACAGAAACATTTTCCGCAAAGAGCCCTGATGTTAAAATTACTCCTGACGATATTGCGTATATCCAATATACGGGAGGCACTACAGGCGCACCCAAAGGGGCTATGTTGAGTCATCGCAACGCGGTTTCCGATCTGATAATTGTCCAGACATGGCTGGGATGGGAAGCTGGAAAAGGACTTGCCCTCTCTGGATTCCCGTTTTTCCATATCGCGGGCCTTTTCTTTAATGAGAACTGCATATTCCTCGGATGGACCCAGGTCCTGATACCAAACCCGAGAGACACAGACCACATATGCGCCCAGATAGAAAAATATAAACCGACAACACTTGTTAATGTTCCGTCTCTGTTTCAGATTCTCATGTCCAATCCAAAATTCAAGTCTATCGATTTTTCAGGACTGGAAAGATGCATATGCGCCGCTGCCCCGTTCCCCGAAGAATCCCAGAAGGAATTTGAGGAGATTGTGGGAAAGGGCAAGCTGCTGGAAGTATATGGAATGACCGAAACATCACCGTTGACTACAATGAATCCTTCCAAAGGCAAAAAGAAACTGGGCTCAATAGGGCTGCCTTTGCTTAATACGGATATAAAGCTGGTTGATCCTGCAACAGGAAAAGAAGTTGAACTTGGTCAACCGGGAGAAATATGTGTAAAAGGCCCTCAGGTGATGGTCGGCTATTATAATAAACCGGAAGAAACAAAAAAGACAATCGATGCAGATGGATATCTGCATACGGGAGATGTTGCCGTTCAGGATGAAAACGGATATTTGAGCATAGTCGATAGAACAAAGGATATGATAATAGTAGGAGGATTTAAAGTCTTTTCGAAGAAAGTGGAAGAAGTTCTGACAGCGCATCCCGCCGTTGAAATGATTGCGATGGTTGGTCTTCCCAATCCCGAGAGGCCGGGATCGGAACTCGTAAAGGCTTTTGTAAAACCAACTGTTGAGTACGAAAATAAAAATTATAAGGAGATTGAGGAGGATATTATAAGATTTGCAAAGGAGAAGCTTGCACCTTACGAGGTTCCAAAAATAGTTGAGATAAGAAAGGAGCTTCCGCTAACAACTATCGGCAAGCTTGATAAAAAAGTCCTCCGCGCCGAAGCCCGAAAGAAATAGTAAAGGATTCATGGGGTCGAGGATTCAAGGGTTCCGAGATTCGAGTTAAAAAACAAACGCTTGATCCCTGGAATCTTCGAATTCTTGGCCCCTTTTTTCAATTATATTGCGCTTGCGCCGCCATCCACCATTATTGTCTGACCTGTAATATAATTTGAAGCATCTGAACAGAGAAAGATGACCGGATGGGCAACGTCAGATGGATCCGCTAATCTTCCGAGCGGGACCGTTCTGACTATCTGATCGTGAACCTCTTTGTTAGACCAGAATGGTTCGCTGAATTTTGTCCTAACCATGCCCGGCGCCACAGCATTAACCTGTATGTCAAAAGGCGCAAGTTCCTGAGCAAGAACCCTGGTCATCATTTCAATTCCGGCTTTTGCTATTCCATATATCCCCATTGCCGGTGCTGATCTTCTTGCGGCAATGGACGAAATACTGACTATTTTCCCCTTTTTCTGTCCTCTCATTATCTGTCCGGCTTTTTTTGAACATAAGAAAGTGGCGTTTAGATTGGAGTCGATTATTTTTTGCCATAATGAATAGTCAGCATCAATAACTGAAGTTATAATATTCATACCGACATTGTTTATAAGGCCATCTATTTTTCCAAAATATTCAATGGCTTTGTTAAAGAGGTTCTCAACTTCGGATTCTTTAGCAATATGTGCCTGAACTGTGAGAAGCCCGGCTCCTCCTGAAAGCTTTGTTTTTGCAGCTTCGAGTCCCTCCTGCTTTCTTCCGCAGATTACGACCTTAGCTTTCTGGTCAAGAAGGAGTTTCGCTATCTCCAAACCGATTCCCCTGCTTCCACCTGTTATTACAAACACCCTGTTTTCGAGGCCATAATATACACTACTCATGAAATTCTCCGGAACTTCCCAGATAAAATTGATAGTCTGATTATAATTCTATTCAACATAGATATATTGCCCTACATGTATTCTGCTTTTTGGCGTCAGCTTGTTAATACGCAAAAGCCTGTCGAGCGACATATTGTGATTCTGCGAAATCCTGAAAAGGTTATCACCTGGTTTGACACGATATTTCTTGATAACATCACTTGTTTCATCACGACCGCGCTGTTTTTGTATATACAGAACCTGTCCTATATGAAGGTTGATAGTATTTAACTTATTGAGTTCCTGAATATTTTTTACAGTCGTATTGTAACGGTTGGCTATGATCAGGAGGGATTCACCGCTTTTAACTATATGCGTGGAGGGTTGTTCCTTTTTTTGAGGTGTGTATTTTGCGTGCCGGTTTGTCGATTTTATTTCTGATGATACTTCCTTATAGCCAGGAATTTTAATCATTTTACCTGCTATTAATATTGTTTTTCGCATATTATTGGCCCGCATGAGGCTTTGTACGCTGACCCGGTAGCGTTTTGAAATTAAGGAAAGTGTCTCCCCCCGCTTTACCCTGTGATAGGCAGTTGAAACCTGTTGTTTGGTAGTTGAGACGACTGGTATTGAGTCTATTTTGGCAAGAAGCTCTTCTCCTTTGCCGGGGGGCGTTTTCATAAGATACGTGTAAGGCGGTAAAATATTGTATCGAAGTTCCGGATTAATCTGTTTTAGAGCATCTGCTTCGATGCAGAGTTCTTTAGCTATGTCTTTTAAATGAGCCTGTTTTGATATCGAAACAGTTTCATATTCCCAGGGTGATTCAAGATCAACTTTATCAAGACCATATTTTTCGGGGTTGGAAAGGACGTGGAGAGTTGCCAAAAACCTCGGAACGTATCTTGCTGTTTCTCTCGGAAGACGTTCATAAAGATCCCAGAAGTTATCAAGATAATTAACATTCTGATCTCTTATTATCCTTAAAACCCTTCCTTCTCCGCAGTTGTATGCGGCAAGCACAGTTGTCCAGTCTCCGAACATCTGATGCAGTTCCTTAAGATATGCTATTGCTGCTTCGGTAGATTTGACCGGATCGAGTCTTTCGTCAACAAACAGATCCCTTTTTAAGCCGAATTTGTAGCCGGTTGAAGGAATGAACTGCCAGAGGCCGAGAGCTCTCGCTGAAGAAAGCGCATTAACTTTAAACCCGCTTTCTATTAGGGGCAGCCATGACAATTCTTCAGGTAGCCCAGCTTGTTTAAGCATTTCAAGTATTTGTGGGCGAAAACTTCCTGAACGTTTTAATGATTCTCTGAAAAAATTTCTTTCAAAGCCGGTTGTAAAAAGATCAATTTCGGCCTGAATGTGGCTATTCATTTCCATCGGAATAGCCTTGTGATTTCCATTGACAGCGAAATTTCGTGAGGCGTATATTTCCAGTATTCTTTTCGAAATGGTAAATCTTATATCTTCTTTTTGCTGGGCCAAAGTTGAATTGTCGCCCGTATCTATAGATAAGATTAATGAATACGCCTGATCCAGTGCTTCAATTGCATTTTCCAGTTCACCCTTTTGCCATAAATCCTGGGACATCTGACAGTAATCAAGAGCTTCATCCATTTCATTTTCGAATTTCTTATTGCTGATGGATGTTGTTTCGGCAGAAATAGAAGGGAGTCCGATATCGTCGATCAAATTTTTATTTTTGTTTATTTGCGGTGGTTTTTCTTCAACAACAGCCTGAGCAGGAGGATTACAATTTTTTATATCTTTATTGTTCAAGTCTGTAATGTTAACAACTCCACTTGATTCTGTTAAATTTAAGGGATTATTGTTTTGCTCTACTGAATTGTTATTTGTTGATATTGAAGAGTGTGGCATAACATTTATATTCTCAACAGGTTCTGTAGCAGCTTTATCAGTTTTGGAAATAAGAACAGGATTATTATCGGGTGAAGCTTGGATGGTTTCAGGATTGTGAGCGCAACCGATTATCGAAATTATCAATAAGATCGTAAATATAGTTATTAATATATTTTTCAAAATGTTAAGTCCTTTAATTATTGGTTCGCGATAAAGAGCAATCTTGATATCTTCACCAGAAGTCCCTAATTCTCCGGATTCCCGTTTTTACCGGAATGATAAAAAAGTCATTTCCCGACCTTTTATGAGGTCACCATGCTTACGGAATGTACTTATCAGTAACAAGCAAATTAATTGATTTATATGACATAATTAATTGCAGGAGGATTACACAATTAAGGGTCGGCTTGTCAAGGATTAATCTTCAACAGCCTTTGCAAAGCTGATTACTATAGAGTCCATAATATATTAGTATAATTGATCATTATATTGGTATGTAATGAAGTATTTAAGAGTAAATAGTGATAAATAGATTGGTTTTGTTTCCGGTGAAAATACGGGATTGATAAACGAAAATCTGATCATATAACCGGGGGAAAAAACAACGCCGCTTGATTCGGTAAATTTAAATTGTTAGTTGAATCTATTATTATTCTTTACAATTGCAAAAAAAGTTGTAAAATAAGTATTGATATTTTCTTTGAATGCGGATAGAAAGAAATTTTCTTATTGATACCTATAAGATAATTTGATATATTTTTAATTAGTTACTGTGCAAAAGCAAGATTTATTTTAGTGTGCCAGAGTAGCTCAGTAGGTAGAGCGCCTCACTTGTAATGAGGATGTCGCGGGTTCAATTCCTGTCTCTGGCTCCAGATGTCAGCATGGTGGGGTTCCCGAGTGGCCAAAGGGAACAGACTGTAAATCTGTCGGCGAAGCCTTCGGAGGTTCAAATCCTCCCCCCACCACCAACCTTGAAAGTGAGTCGCTTGTAGGAGATTCCTTTAGGGTGCGGGATCGCTATTTAACTACATGGCTTTTCTCCTGGAGTTGTAGCTCCAAGATTTGATAGGAATACGGTCTTCTCTGGTTTTTTTATTTTTAAGTGAAGATAACGCTAATAAGAAGCGGGAGTAGCTCAGTTGGTAGAGCTTCAGCCTTCCAAGCTGAATGTCGCGAGTTCGAGCCTCGTCTCCCGCTCCAAATCTTTTGGCTGATTTATTGGGCCTGTATTTGGAGTGTTCAGCTAGAGCCATAAAAAGCCCACGTAGCTCAGTAGGTAGAGCTCTTCCTTGGTAAGGAAGAGGTTCACGGGTTCGACTCCGGTCGTGGGCTCCATAAATATAGTAGTATGTGTTTTATTTTAATCCCCGTATTTTTATGGTTGAAAGACTGACGGCTTTTTGTACATTAATAATTTACAGATATCAGAAATATTAATACCAAAATCACAGGGAGGGTATTCGAGATGGCGAAGAAGAAATTTGAGAGGACGAAGCCGCATGTTAATGTGGGGACGATAGGCCATATAGATCACGGTAAGACGACATTGACGGCAGCGATAACGAAGCATAGTGCGTTAAAGGGCATGGGGGAGTATGTGCCATTTGACCAGATAGACAAGGCGCCCGAGGAGAAG
>JAWOHP010000164.1:0-14223 GCA_046485065.1 Desulfobacterales bacterium
ATTTCAGGACGACGGATGTTACGGGGATATTGACATTGCCTGAGGGGATAGAGATGGTAATGCCTGGCGACAATGTAACGATAACGGCGGAGTTGATAACACCGATAGCGATGGAGACGGAGCTGAGGTTTGCGATACGGGAAGGCGGCCGGACTGTTGGTGCGGGAGTTGTAAGCGAAATAATCGGATAACGGTTAAGGAGTCAGCAAGTGAGAGTAATTGTCACACTAGCTTGTGGTGAATGCAAAAGAAGAAATTACACTACAACAAAGAATAAAAGAACGACGCCGGACAAACTTGAGTTCAGCAAGTATTGCAGGTTTTGCAAGAAACATACAAATCATAAAGAGACTAAATAGTTATAGTGTTTAATACCGGTTGTGTCAGTCAAGAACCGGTTATTAAGTGGAATTGCAGGCCAGTAGCTCTAACGGCAGAGCATCGGACTCCAAATCCGGGTGTTGGGGGTTCAAATCCCTCCTGGCCTGCCAATAATTTCAGAAAGATTTCTTTATTAAGATTTAGAGTAATGATTAGCGGACATCTCGAGACAGGAGCATAATGGCAAGGTTACTAAAGAAAAAGAGTGCAAGCAATAAGAAAAAGTCAAAGCAGGATAATGACCTACCTGTAATTACACAGGAATCAAAGAATGGATCAATAAAAGCAATTCTGAAGCCCGATTCTTCAACCGAGGTAAAAAAGGCACAGGTGCTGCAGCAGAAGAAACCTTTGACCGGTATCAAATCTGTTACGGAAAAGGAATCAAACAATTATTATCAGAGAGCCCTGCAATTTCTGAGAGAAGTTAAGATTGAGCTTAAGAAAGTTACCTGGCCTTCACGTAAACAGACGGTTGGTTCAACGGTTGTGGTTATTATTTTGGTAATGATAATTTCACTTTTTCTTGGTGTAGTTGATATAGGGCTTTCAAGCCTTGTCCGTGTTGTTCTTCAATAAAAACGAGGAGAAAAGAGAGTGGCTCTTAAGTGGTATATAGTCCACGTGTATTCCGGGTTTGAAAATAAAGTCAAAATGGCTCTGGATGAAAAAATAGCAGCCGGCAGTCATCCTGAAAAGTTTGGTGAGGTGCTGGTTCCTACAGAGCAGATAATCGAGCTTGTCAAAGGTAAAAGAAAGACTTCTACCCGGAAGTTTTATCCCGGGTATATACTGGTTAAAATGGAACTTGATGATGAAACATGGCATATTGTTAACGATACTGCCAAAGTTAGTGGTTTTTTGGGAGGAAGAGAGAAACCGACTCCCATTTCAGATGAAGAAGCCGAACAGATTTTAAGCCGTATGGAGGCTGGAAAGCTTAAACCCAAGCCAAAGTATTATTTTGAAACCGGAGATGAAATACGGGTAATAGACGGACCTTTTACGAATTTTAACGGTGTGGTTGAGGAGGTCAATCCTGAAAAAGGGAAGATCAGGGTTCTTGTCAGCATTTTCGGTCGTTCAACTCCAGTGGAACTTGAATTCGTGCAGGTAACAAAGATATAGTATCAGGAGCGAAAGAATAAAATGGCAAAAAAGGTTATGGCAATGATTAAATTGCAGGTTGTGGCTGGAAAAGCAAATCCATCTCCACCTATCGGTCCGGCACTCGGACAGCAAGGCGTGAATATAATGGAATTTTGCAAGGCTTTTAACGCCAGGACTGCAAATGACGAAGGAATGGTTATACCTGTTGTTATTACTGTTTATCAGGACAGATCTTTTACTTTCATAACAAAGACACCACCTGCGTCCATATTATTGAAGAAAGCGGCAAAGATAGCTAAGGGATCCAGCGACCCGAAGAGAGAAAAAGTGGCTAAAGTAACCCGGGAGCAGGTGGAAGAGATTGCAAAGCAGAAAATGGTTGATCTGAATGCCAATGATCAGGCGGCTGCATACAATATTATTGCAGGAACAGCCAGGAGCATGGGGATCGAGATTGATTAAAGAGAAAAAGGAGTATAGAGAGAAAAATGCCGAAGCGGGGTAAGAAATATATAGAAGCTAAAACGAAGATTGTTGCCGAGGCAAAAAATGATCTTGCCACTGCTATAAAAGCAGTAATTGATTCATCATATGCCAAATTTGATGAAACAGTTGATGTCGCTGTACGTCTTGGTGTTGATCCAAGGCATGCAGACCAGATGGTAAGAGGGACTGTCGTTTTGCCGAATGGAATAGGCAAAGAGGTCAAGGTCCTCGTGTTTGCCAAAGGAGAGAAGGAAAAAGAGGCACTCGAAGCCGGCGCGGATTTTATTGGAAATGAAGAAATCGTTGAAAAAATCCAGGGAGGATGGTTCGGTTTCGATAAAGCTATTGCTACACCAGATATGATGGGGGCTGTTGGAAAAATAGGAAAGCTCTTGGGGCCAAGAGGCCTTATGCCTAATGCCAAAACAGGCACCGTTACATTTGATGTTTCAAGAGCTGTAAAAGAACTGAAGGCCGGAAAAATAGAATTCAGGGTTGAAAAAGCTGGAATAGTCCATGCTCCCATGGGAAAGGTTTCCTTTGGAGTTGAAAAGCTTGTTCAAAATCTCGCGGCTTTTTTGGATATGATTCTTCGACTTAAGCCATCCTCAAGCAAAGGACTTTATTTAAAAGGCCTGGCCGTCTCATCCTCGATGGGTCCTGGAATCAAAATTGATGTATCTGCAATAAAGGATCTGGCAAAATAATCTTTTTATTAAGAAATTGTTGTTACCGTGATACTCAGGTTGTGTATTCCACTTTGGAGGCAAATTCTTTCGGGTGGATAATGATAAATATTTAAATGTTGAAATAATATAATCCTGTCAGAGACCGTAGGTGTGTAATTATTTTTGCTTAAGCGGCTGTGCCGGCCTACAGAGACAGATTGCGGTTGTTGATTGGTTACATACAAGAAGCGATAGTGCTGAATTTTTTCAGTCAATGACCGGCTGTCGTAATAAAGCCTCCGGTTTTTGCAGATTAAGGAAGGAGGTGTTATAAAATAAATGAAGCTCGAAGAAAAAAAACAGATCACGCAGGATTTGCATGAAAAGTTCTCAAGGTCAAAAGTTGTAATTGTTACTGAATACAAAGGCCTTGATGTTGCAGCTATCAGCGATTTGCGTAAAAAATTGAGAGAATCCGGAATCGAATACCGCGTTGCAAAAAATACTCTTCTTGAGAGGGCATCAGAAGGCACTGAAGCGGCTTTGATCAAGGACAGTTTTAAGGGTCCCAGCGCAATTGCATTAAGTTATAATGATCCTGTCGCTCCCGCGAAAGTACTTATCAAATATTCAGAAAGCAATAAAAAACTGGTGATTAAAGCGGGCGTTTTAAACGGTAAATTACTTGATTTGAATGCAATTAAGGCCCTGTCAACCATGCCGCCACGGGAGATCGTTTTGGCTCAACTTCTTTCAGCAATGAATGGCGTCCCGACAGCTTTTGTAAGAGTTCTGAACGAAATACCCAGGAACTTTTTGTATGTTTTACAGGCAATTAAAAATCAGAAGGAAGCAGCCTGATTTTATATAATCAAAAACCTTGAGTTGAGTTTATTAAAGCAATGTATTTTGAATAAGATTGGAGGAATAGCACAAATGTCTAATATTACGAAAGAAGATGTTATTGAATTTATAGCAAACATGTCAGTTCTTGAGCTGTCTGAACTTGTCAAGGAGATGGAAAATAAATTTGGCGTATCAGCAGCAGCCCCTGTAGCTATGGTTGCAGCAGCCGGACCGGCTGCCGCGGCTCCCCAGGCTGAAGAGCAAACCGAGTTTACTGTCATGCTGATTGCACATGGCGACAAGAAGATACAGATCATCAAGGAAGTTAGGGCGATTACAGGCCTTGGGCTCAAGGAGGCAAAGTCGCTTGTTGATGAAGTTCCAAAGCCGGTAAAAGAAGGCATTTCAAAGGAAGAGGCTGAAAAGATTAAAAAACAGCTTGAAGAGGCCGGAGCTCAAGTCGAAATTAAATAATCCTAATTTTCAGATTAAAAAAGCGCAATAAAATTGTTTCAGGAAATAATAAAAATGTTAATGCTGTGAAGATGGGATCTTCATTGGAAGATATTCCTGTCTTCATTGCATTGATATTTCATAAGACAATGAAAATACTTTGTATTCAGCTTAAAAGTCTTATTTAGAGATTGTTATAATTTATTGAATATTGAACCGAAACAACGAGCTCATTCCCCGCTGCTCGCGGCGAGGTTGGCTAGCGAATTGAGGAACATACATTATTCACTACGGTCGAAGATTCCCCGCTGCTTGAAGCCGGGAACTTCAATCCTATAAAATGGAGACACCATGTCGGAAAGGCTTTTGGCAATAAAACGTTTAAGAAAAAACTTTGGCAAGATACAGAGAATTGTTGAGATACCTGATCTTATAGGAATGCAGAGGGAATCGTACAGACGTTTTTTGCAGATGGATGTTGCTCCTGAAAAACGCGAAGATATAGGGCTTCAGGCTGTATTCAAATCAGTATTTCCAATAAAAGATTTTACAGGGAGCGCTTCGCTCGAATTCGTATCATATAAATTCGCAGAGATAAAGCACAGTGTTGCGGAATGCATACACCGGGGCATGACTTATGAAATGCCTGTACGTATAACAGTCAGGCTTGTTGTATATGATGTCGACAAGGAGACTGATGTTTCTGCCATCCGCGACATCAAAGAACAGGAGATTTATTTCGGAGCTATTCCCCTGATGACCGATAAGGGGACTTTCATAGTTAACGGTACTGAAAGGGTTGTTGTAAGTCAGCTTCACAGATCATCGGGTGTGTTTTTTGATCACGATAAAGGAAAAACTCATTCAAGCGGAAAGATTATTTACAGTTCCAGAATTATCCCCGTCCGTGGATCGTGGATCGACCTTGAAATTGATCCTAAGGATATAGTTTATATAAGAATAGACAGACGTCGCAAGTTCCCGGTAACCATATTCTTCAAGGCATTTGGATATACGCCCGAAGATCTGCTTTCATATTTTTACAAAACCGAAAAGATAATTTTACGCGGAAGAAGCATTTACAAGGAATTGAGGGAGGATTTATATAAGGGTCAGAAATTCACAAGGGATATCAAAGACCCTGATACCGGTGAAATAATAGCTAAAAAAGGACGCCCGTATACTCCAAAGCTCATTAAGAAGCTTATTTCATCAAATCTGGGAGCGATACCTATAAGTATTGAAGATATCGAGGGAAGAGCTTTTGCATACGCAATCCCCGATCCAAAAACCGGTGAACTGCTGGTTAATGTGAGTGACGAAGTTGATAATGAATCTATTTCAAAACTGAAAGAAGCAGGAATCAATGAATTCGATCTGCTCTTTGTTGACGGAACCTCTAACAGCGACTCAATCAGGAAGACCCTTGCCATAGATAAAGTCGGTTCAAAAGAAGAGGCTCTTGTTGAAATATACCGTAGACTCAGGCCCGGAAACCCTGCAACACCGGAAGTTGCGCAGGATTTCATCGATAATCTTTTTTTCAAGACTGCATATTATGATCTTTCCACTGTTGGGAGGGTTAAAATAAACCAGCGACTAGGCATAAACTCTGCTGCGGATTTAAAAATATTAAGAAGAGAAGACATCCTTCTCACCACAAAAACCCTTATTGAGCTCAGGGATACACAGGGAGTTGTTGATGACATTGATCATCTTGGAAACCGCAGGATAAGGGCTGTCGGGGAACTTCTCGAGAATCAGTACCGCATAGGGCTTGTTCGCATGGAAAGGGCTATAAAGGAAAGAATGAGCCTTCAGGAAGTTGACGCTCTGATGCCCAATGATCTTATAAATCCCAAACCGGTTTCGGCAGTTGTTAAAGAATTCTTTGGAACAAGCCAGCTCAGCCAGTTTATGGACCAGACAAACCCGCTTTCGGAAACGACTCATAAACGAAGGCTTAGCGCTTTAGGACCTGGCGGTCTTACACGTGAACGCGCGGGCTTTGAAGTCAGAGACGTTCATCCTTCTCATTACGGGCGCATATGTCCCATAGAAACCCCTGAAGGTCCGAACATCGGCCTTATTGTTTCACTAAGCACATACGCAAGAGTTAATGATTACGGTTTTATTGAAACACCATACAGGGTTGTTAGGAATGGAACTGTTACAAATGAAGTCAAGTTTCTAGATGCTTTTGATGAAAAAGAACTTCCTATTGCACAGGCTAATGCGCCGGTTAGCGAAAGCGGGCAATATCTGAACCCGCTTGTTACGTCTCGTGTGGCCGGAGAATTCATGATGGTAAAGAAAAAGGAAATTGAGCTGATGGATGTATCTCCTAACCAGCTTGTAAGCGTTTCGGCATCGCTGATTCCTTTTCTTGAGAATGATGATGCGAACAGGGCTCTGATGGGTTCCAACATGCAGCGTCAGGCAGTACCCCTTATGGTTAATGAAGCTCCCCTAGTGGGTACAGGCATAGAAGATGTTGTTGCGAAGGATTCCGGCGTGACGATAGTGGCTAAGAGGGATGGAGTTGTGGAATCGGTTGATGCTTCACGCATAATATTATCACATGATCCTTCTGACAGGAATTTTGAAAAACATGTTACAATTTACAACCTGTCAAAGTATATGCGTTCTAACCAGAATACATGCTTCAACCATCGCCCGATAGTTATGAAAGGGCAGCACGTTAAAACAGGAGAGATAATAGCCGACGGGCCGGCCACAAACAGAGGAGAACTTTCTCTTGGTAAGAATGTAACCGTTGCATTCATGCCCTGGGGAGGATTCAACTTTGAAGATTCGATCCTTGTCAGCGAAAGACTCGTTCGCGATGGTGAATATACGTCGGTACATATTGAGGAATTTGAAGTTGTTGCAAGAGATACCAAACTCGGAAAGGAAGATATTACCCGGGACATACCGAATGTCGGTGATGAAGCACTGAAAGATCTTGATGAAAGCGGCATCGTAAGACTCGGAGCTGAGGTGGGGCCTGGAGATATTCTGGTTGGAAAAATAACTCCGAAAGGCGAAACACAACTTTCTCCTGAAGAAAAACTTCTACGAGCAATATTTGGCGAAAAAGCCGGAGATGTTAAAGACACATCCTTAAGAGTTCCCCCGGGAGTCGATGGCATTGTTATCGATGCCAAAGTCTTTTCAAGACGCGGAATCGATAAGGATGATCGTACCTTCTGGATAGAAGAGATGGAAGTAAAGGCTCTTGAAAGAGACCGGGATGATGAACTTTCAGTGATAGAAGAAATAATCCGTGCTCAGATACAGAAGCTTTTGAAAGGTCAGATATGCAACACACCTATTAAAAAAGGAAAAAAGGTTTACATTGCAAAGGGAGACACAATTGCCCCCGAAATACTTGCGGATGTTCCTGTGGCACAGCTTGAAGGAGTGGTTTTGAAGGATCACAAGATAACAGAGCAACTTCATGATCTCCTTGAACAATTCAGGAATCAAAGCAAGATATGCAGGCAGAATTTTGATAAACATATAAGCAGATTTGAAAAGGGCGACGATCTCCCTCCGGGTGTCATAAAGATGGTCAAGGTATACGTCGCCATGAAGCGAAAGCTCTCTGTGGGAGATAAAATGGCAGGCCGTCATGGTAACAAGGGCGTTGTGTCGAGAATTCTTCCTCAGGAGGATATGCCATATTTTGAAGATGGAACTCCTGTGGACATGGTTTTGAACCCGCTTGGCGTGCCTTCCCGAATGAATGTCGGGCAAATTCTGGAAATACATCTTGGACGTGCCGCGAAAGGGCTTGGCGATCAACTTAACAAGCTGGTCGAAGAGAACAATATAAAGGCTCTTCGCGATAAGTTAAAAAAGATATTTGCCGACTCTTCGGTTAGCAGAATGATCGGAAAGATGGACGACAAAGATATCTGTGAGTTTGCAGCCAATTATAAAGATGGTGTTCACATGGCTACACCGGTTTTTGACGGGGCGAAGGAAGTAGAGATTAAAGCTCTGCTTGAAGAGGCGGGATTATCTCCATCGGGTCAGGCAACCTTGTATGACGGGAGAACCGGCGATCAATTCAGGGGAAGGATTACCGTTGGAACCATGTACATGCTGAAACTTCATCATCTTGTTGATGATAAAATCCATGCCCGTTCTATAGGCCCCTATTCACTTGTTACACAGCAACCGCTTGGAGGAAAAGCCCAGTTCGGAGGCCAGCGCCTCGGAGAGATGGAGGTATGGGCTATGGAAGCTTATGGAGCGGCTAATGCATTGCAGGAATTCCTTACTGTCAAATCGGATGATATGGCTGGAAGGACCAGAATGTATGAAAAGATAGTGAAAGGTCAAAACATGCTTGAACCAGGCATTCCCGAGTCCTTTAAAGTTATGACAAAGGAGCTTCAAAGCCTTGGTTTAGACATATCCCTTATAGAAGGAAAAAAGGAGTAGAATTTGGAAACTCTATACGATTTTTTTGCCAAACCCATTAATCCGAAAGAATATTCAGGTGTTCGGATTTCACTTGCTTCGCCTGAACAGATCCGGCAGTGGTCTTTTGGTGAGATAAAAAAACCGGAAACAATCAACTACAGGACTTTTAAGCCGGAGCGAGACGGACTTTTCTGCGCCAAAATATTCGGCCCGACCAAAGACTATGAATGCAACTGCGGAAAGTACAAGCGTATGAAACACAGAGGTGTTGTCTGTGAAAAATGCGGGGTTGAGGTCATACAGTCCAAAGTCCGCAGGGAACGAATGGGTCATATAGAACTTGCAACGCCCGTGGCTCACATATGGTTTTTAAAGAGTTTGCCGAGCAAGATAGGAAATCTTCTGGATCTGACATTAAAGAGCATGGAAAAGGTTCTTTACTTTGACAGCTATATCGTTCTGGATCCGAAAGAGACAGGTCTTGTGCGGTGTCAGCTCCTGTCCGATGACAAATATCGCGAAGCGCTTGAGACTTACGGATCAACATTTCAGGCAGGGATAGGAGCTGAAGCGGTAAAAATTCTGCTTGAAAGCATTGATCTCAATTCGTTGTATAATGAACTAAGGGCAGATATAAAAGCCACCAGTTCCGTAGCTAAAAGGCAGAAACTATCCAAGCGGCTTAAGATAGTAGATGCCTTCAGGCGTTCAGGTGTGGACCCTGCCTGGATGATAATGGACGCCATTCCCGTGCTTCCGCCTGATCTGCGTCCGCTGGTTCCTCTGGAAGGAGGCAGATTCGCGACTTCCGACCTTAACGACCTTTATCGCAGGGTGATCAACCGGAATAATAGGTTAAAAAGGCTGATAGATTTAAGGGCTCCGGACATAATCGTACGCAACGAAAAGAGAATGCTCCAGGAAGCAGTTGATGTGCTGTTCGATAATGGGAGGCATGGCAGGGTAATTACAGGAACCAATAAGCGTCCGCTGAAATCATTGAGCGACACGCTGAAAGGAAAACAGGGGCGTTTTCGTCAGAATCTTCTTGGCAAACGCGTCGATTATTCAGGACGAACCGTTATTACTATTGGTCCCAATCTGAGGCTGCATCAATGCGGCCTTCCCAAAAAGATGGCTCTCGAGCTTTTTAAGCCTTTTGTATATTATCGTTTGGAGAAGAAGGGTCTTGTTTCGACTGTAAAAAGCGCAAAAAAATTGGTTGAACGAGAGACACCGGAGGTTTGGGATACTCTTGATGAAGTAGTAAAGGAATATCCTGTAATGCTTAACCGGGCGCCAACACTTCACAGGCTTGGTATTCAGGCATTTGAGCCTATTCTGATTGAGGGAAAAGCAATTCAGCTTCATCCTCTCGTATGTACCGCGTTTAATGCCGACTTTGACGGCGACCAGATGGCAGTTCATGTCCCTCTTTCAGTTGAGTCGCAGATAGAAGCACGCGTTCTGATGCTGTCTAGCAACAACATCCTTTCACCGGCCAACGGGAGCCCGATTATTGTTCCAACCCAGGATATTGTTCTTGGAATCTATTATATGACGAGGGGAATATCGGGTGCGAAAGGGGACGGGAAGATCTTTGCCGGTCTCGAAGAGGTGCGTTCTGCTTATGATTTCGGAGCCGTTGATCTTCACGCCAAAATTGTTGTCAGAATGGACGGTAAAATGATTAATACAACGGTAGGCCGTATTCTCCTCTGGGAAATTATTCCCAAGGAAAATATTATTATGATGAGCCATTTAATGGTTTCTTCTGAAGAGGAAGCAAAAGCGGCTCTGATCGAGATTAATACCGGCTTATCGTTTCCTGAAGTTGTTAATAAGTTTTCCGATAGCGCAGAAAAGACAAATGGCGGTAATATTGGCCTCATGAGAAAAGAGGAATTCAAGCGCATATTTAATGTTAATGATGAGGAAGCAGACTCGGTTTTCTCTCTCGAAGAAGATTCTGTCAGCGAAATAATTTTATCGGAAGAGAAATACAATATATTCATGGTCAATGAAAAAAGACCGGAGATTCCCTTTGATGCCGTTAACAGAGTTCAGGATAAAAAATCTTTAAGGGATCTTGTCGATTATGCATACAGAAACCTTGGCCCTAAGGCCACGGTTGTTCTTGCCGACAGGCTCAAGGATATCGGTTACAAATATTCTACAGAAGGCGGTCTTTCAATTTCGATTGATGATATGATCATTCCGGCTGAAAAAGAAGATATAATAAGGAAAGCCGAAAAAAAGGTTTCCGAGATCGGGAGACAGTACACCGAGGGGCTTATAACACAGGGGGAAAAATACAATAAGGTTGTTGATATATGGGCTAAGGCTACAGATGATGTAGCTAACGAAATGATGGAGTCAATGAAGGTTGAGTCTATAAAGGACAGTGACGGGAATCCTGTGCTGGATAAGAAAGGTAAGCCTGTTTTCGAGGAGAGTTTTAATCCCATATATATGATGGCTGATTCAGGAGCGAGGGGAAGCAAAGATCAGATGCGCCAGCTGGCAGGCATGCGCGGTCTTATGGCCAAGCCATCGGGAGAAATTATTGAAACCCCAATCAGTGCGAATTTCAGGGAAGGTCTTTCAGTTCTGCAATATTTTATTTCGACTCACGGAGCAAGAAAAGGCCTTGCAGATACCGCTCTTAAAACCGCAAATTCAGGATATCTGACAAGAAGGTTGGCCGATGTTGCCCAGGACTGCATTGTCATGGAAGAAGACTGCGGCACAATTATGGGTGTTGTTGTGGAACCGCTGGTTGAGGGAGGAGAGGTTATTCAGCGGCTTGGAGAAAGAATCCTTGGCCGAGTTGCAATAGATGATATACTTGATCCTTTTACTGATGATGTTCTTGTCAGGAAAGGTGAAGGACTCGATGAAAAGGCGGTGCAGAAGATTGAGGATGCCGGAATAACAAGTATTAAAATAAGGTCGGTTCTCACTTGTAAAGCATCTTTCGGCGTATGCGCAAAGTGTTACGGGAGAGATCTTTCCCACGGCGGCCCGGTTGAACTCGGGCAGGCTGTTGGAATTCTTGCTGCTCAGTCAATAGGTGAACCCGGAACACAGCTCACAATGCGTACATTTCATATTGGTGGTACGGCCAGCAGAAGGGTGGAACAGGCGGATATAAGGGCAAGGGTCGACGGAACAGTGAGGTTTATCGATCTTCATGTTGTAAGAAACGCTGAAAATCAATATATCGTCATGAACCGCCGCGGCGGCAAATTTACTATTGTAAGCGATACCGGACGTGAACTTGAAAGCTGCCCTGTTATTTACGGGGCTCATATCATGGTGGAAGACGGCCAGAAAATTAAGGGACCTGACCCGGAAACGGGGAGACCGGGGGATCTCCTTGCAACCTGGGATCCGTTTACAACTCCTATAATTACGGAGGTGGACGGAACAGTTAAATTCGGAGACATTGTTCATGGGAAAACCATGAAGGAAAAGGTTGACCCTGTTACCGGAAAGTCAAGCCGTACAATTATTGAATCAAAAGGGGCAGAAGTCAGGCCTAGAATTTCTATTAAGGATAAAGAAGGGAAAACGGCAAAACTTCCAAAGTCTTCAGGAATGGCCCGATACATACTTCCAATAGATGCCGTCCTTATGGTTGAAGAAGGCGATAATGTAAAAGCCGGAGATGTTATTGCAAAGCTTCCCAGGGCAACCACAAAAACAAAGGATATTACTGGTGGTCTCCCGAGAGTCGCGGAGCTTTTTGAAGTAAGAAAACCCAAAGAAATTGCTATATTGAGTGAGATTGACGGGTATGTATCCATTTCAAAAAGTACGAAGAAGGGGAAGCAAAAAGTTACTGTAACTCCGGTTGATTTTGGTGATAAGAAGGAATATCTGATCCCGCGCGGAAAACATATAAATGTTTACGAAGGTGATTATATCAGGGCGGGCGAGCCTATTATCGGTGGGTCGGCTATTCCGCAGGACATCCTTAATATAAAGGGCGAAGTGGCCCTTGCCCGCTATCTTGTTGATGAAGTACAGGAGGTTTATCGTTTGCAGGGCGTACGGATAAATGACAAACATATTGAAGTTATTGTCCGGCAGATGATGAGGCGGGTCAAGGTTATAGATGTCGGAGATACCGATTTCATACTTGAAGAGCAGGTCGATCGTATAAAATTTGAGGATGCAAACAGGCAGGTTAAAGAAAAAGGCGAAAAACCGGCTATAGCTGAACCTCTTATACTTGGAATAACAAAAGCATCTTTGAGTACGGACAGCTTTATTTCAGCCGCATCTTTTCAGGAGACCACCAAAGTTTTAACAGATGCAAGCATTTCAGGCGCCGAAGATTATCTGAGAGGACTGAAAGAAAATGTTATAATGGGCAGGCTGATACCCGCCGGTTCAGGCCTTTCATTGAATGAAGAGATAGAAATATCAAGAGGATAAAATATGCTATATGATGTATATTCCTGAAGGTTTATTACGAAGGTTTCGTTGCCATCATATATCTGTCCCTGGAAAAGATTTTATATTGAAGATATTGAGAATTTTAAGAAATAGATTTTTACGAACCCGTTTAATATTATATTTTTTGTCATGAATTTTCTTGACATCGGGTTCATATATGTATAGAAAATGCTTCTTTTGCAAAGACTTTGCTGTTTTATGAATTTATACTAATTCTTAAGAGGGGAATATGCCGACAATTAACCAGTTAGTGAGAAAGGGCAGGAGCAGTGTAGTAAAGAAAACTACGACACCGGCGCTTAAGGGAGCTCCTCAAAAAAGAGGTGTATGTACGCGTGTTTATACCTCAACTCCAAAAAAACCTAACTCTGCTTTGCGTAAAGTAGCGAGAGTAAGGCTGACTTCAGGAGTGGAAGTTACAGCATACATTCCGGGAGTTGGGCATAATCTTCAGGAACATTCGGTTGTTCTGGTTCGCGGTGGCCGAGTCAAAGACCTTCCTGGCGTCAGATATCATATTGTGAGGGGTACCCTTGATACGCTGGGAGTGGATGATAGAAAGAAGAGCAGATCCAAGTATGGGGCAAAAAGGCCTAAATGATATCAGTCTTTAATCTCTTGTTACATTTAAATAAACGAAAAAAAATGGATTGACATATGCCTAGAAGAAGAGACGTTCCCGAACGAATTATTATACCTGATTCCAAATATGACAATAAGGTGGTTTCGAAATTTATTAAAGCAATAATGAAGGACGGCAAAAAGAGTTTGGCAGAGTCGATACTTTATGAAGCTTTTGATATTATTGAAAAAAAAGGTAGCGAACCTCCGATCAAGTTGTTTGAGCAGGCATTGGAAAATGTAAAACCAATGATTGAGGTTAAATCTAGACGGGTTGGCGGGTCTACATATCAGGTTCCAACTGAAATCAGACCATCAAGGCGCACTGCTCTCGGGATAAGGTGGATAATATCGTACGCTCATCAGCGTCCGGAAAAGAGTATGGCAAGCAAGCTTGCCGGTGAAATCATGGATGCAGCCAACAAGAGAGGCTCTTCGATTAAGAAAAAAGAAGATACTCACAAGATGGCTGAGGCGAATAAGGCTTTTGCTCATTTCAGGTGGTAGGGCTAATAGAACCGGTATTTAAGCGTGTATTAACAATAAATTGCATTGAGCTCCTTTTATCTTCACAGGGAGGGTATTCGAGATGGCGAAGAAGAAATTTGAGAGGACGAAGCCGCATGTTAATGTGGGGACGATAGGCCATATAGATCACGGTAAGACGACATTGACGGCAGCGATAACGAAGCATAGTGCGTTAAAGGGCATGGGGGAGTATGTGCCATTTGACCAGATAGACAAGGCGCCCGAGGAGAAG
>JAWOHP010000181.1:0-8561 GCA_046485065.1 Desulfobacterales bacterium
AGTGCCCGCAAAAGAGCTGAAGAAGAACTGAAAAAATACCACGGCCACCTCGAAGAGCTTGTGGCTGAACGTACAGACGAACTTGCCCGCGCCAATCTGAAGCTTGAGAAGGAAATCGAAGAGCGGAAGCGGATCGAAAAAGCATTGCGCAAGCGCGAAAAAGAACTTCAGGCTCAATCGCATCACCTGGAAGAGGTGAACACAGCACTCAGGGTGCTGCTCAAACAAAGGGAGGAAGATAAAAAGGAATTAAGTGAAATCGTTTTAAGCAATGTTCAGGAACTTGTCAGCCCCTATCTGCAGAAAGTCATAAGCGGACGACTTGATACACGCCAAAGGACATTGGTGCGAATTCTGGAAACAAACCTGAACAACATCATTTCGCCTTTCATCAGCAGGCTTACATCAAAACTCGTCCATTTAACTCCTGTGGAGATCCGCGTGTCAGGTCTTGTTAAAGAGGGCAAGACCAATAAGGAAATTGCTGAATTATTGCTGATTTCAAGAAATACCGTTCTATTCCACCGCCACAACATAAGAAGCAAATTAGGCTTAAAAAACAAGAAGATAAATCTTCGTTCACACCTGTTGTCTTTTGAATAATAGCGGTTATATCCAGCTATTTTCCAACTATTTTATAAGCTTGACTTTATTTTCAGTTTGGATATTCTGCGCTTATTCAGTGAAACACAGGCTTTTCACTGTCTGTTTTTATAAAGTCAGGATCAACCTTAAGCAGGCTGATCATTATTGTTTGTAACATCGCATCAGATTATTAATTGCTTGACAAAAAGAAGGCGCAGCTTATATGTAGCTTCTTTACTGAATTAAATTCAGTTTATTGTGTGGTGTGTATAATGCAATTTTATTTCAGGAATATGTGCTTCTTTGGAGATGTCAAAGCGTTATTGCGTTTTTAAGTCAATTTTTTTAAGAACAGTGTCGGAAAAAAAGGAGGTCTTGAGTATTGAACGTATCAAAAGTTATCAAGCCAGGCGAAGTCCTTCTAGAACTTGAAGAAATTCAGATGTTTTTCGGAAAGGTATGCGCGCTGAACAGCATAAGCACCAAAATCAAAAAAGGTGAAATACATTCGGTTATAGGGCCAAACGGCGCCGGCAAAACAGTTATGATGAACTGTATCAGCGGTTTATACCATCCGCAGAAAGGGAATATTTATTACAAGGGAGAAAAAATCAACGGACTTAAGCCTCATAACAGGGCGAAGCTGGGGATTGCCAGAACATTCCAGAAAGTTGAAGTTTTCGGCGGCATGACTGTTCTTGATAATATCCGTCTCGGCCGCCATATCCATTATAATTCAGGCATAATAAGCGGTTCTCTATATCTGGGAAAAACCGGAAAAGAAGAAATTGAACACAGAAAATTTATCGAAGAGGAGATAATCGATCTTCTTGAGATAGAGCATATCCGGCATAAGCCGGTTGGAATGCTTCCATACGGTCTTCAAAAGAGGGTTGAACTCGGACGAGCAATAGCTCTTGAGCCGGAACTTCTGCTCCTTGACGAGCCCCTGGCAGGGCTTAACCTTGAAGAGGTGGAGGATATGGCGCGTTTCATCCTGGATGTAAATCAAGAAGAAAGGTGGAAAATCACCTGTATCCTGGTCGAGCATGACATGGGGGTTGTTATGGACCTTTCCGACAATGTCTTTGTTCTTAATTTCGGCAATATGATTGTTGACGGCACACCTGAGGAGGTTCAGGGTAACCCCGAGGTGGTCAAGGCTTATCTTGGTGAAGAGGACTTATATGCAACAAGGAGATAACGTGGCTTTCAGCCCAGCGGATAAAATATCAAAGGATTTGACCATTCCCAAACTCTTTTACAGTCAGGCGAAAAAATATGGAAAAGAGAGAGTTGCCATGCGGGAGAAGGAATACGGCATTTGGCGACCCATCACATGGAATGATTATTTTGAAAATGTTAAGTATATAGCCCTTGGGCTTATCAGCCTTGGCCTTGAAGAAGGCGACAAGGTTGCGATGATCGGTGATAACCGTCCGGAAGGGCTCTGGGCCGAAATGGGAGCATTATGCGCAAGGGGAGTCGGAGTCTGGCTTTTCCAGGATTCTTTGCTTGATGAAGTTAAGTATATTTTAGATCATTCCGATACGAAGTTTCTTGTGGGAGAAGGACAGGAGGAGGTTGACAAGGCACTTTCCATAATCCATGAATGTCCGAAATTAAAAAAAATCATCTGGGATGATCCCAAGGGGATGCGTAATTACGATCAGGATTGTCTTATCAGCTTAAAAGAAGTAATGCGCCTCGGCAGGGAGCTTGAAAAGGAAAAGCCGAACCTGTTCGAAGAGCTTATCAATAAAGGACAAGGGGATGAGGTTGCACTTCTCTTTTATACTTCAGGGACTACTGCTCTTCCGAAAGGCGCTCTGCTTTCCCATTATAACATGCTTACAATGGGGAAAAACCTTATGACTGTTGATCCTTGCAAAGATACCGATGATTACGTCTCTTATCTTCCCTTTGCCTGGATAGGCGAACAGATGATGTCGATTTCATGCGGACTTCAGATAGGATACACTCTCAACTTTCCGGAATCGACCGAGACCTCCCAGGAGAATATAAGGGAGATAGGGCCTCATGTCATGTTTGCGCCTCCGCGCATGTATGAACAGATGACCCGGACCGTTCAGGTTAAATATCTAGACTCAGTCTGGATCAAAAGGAAATCTTATGAAATAGCCTCATATATAGGTTATCATGTCGCTGATCTTAAATTTGCTAAGAAATATATCCCCTTTTACTGGCGGATACTGGAAGGTTTTGCATATCTTCTGGTTCAGAAGAAGCTTAAAGACAACCTTGGGCTTACCCGCGTGAGAAATGCGTACACGGGCGGCGCGGCGATGGGGCCGGATCATTTCCGTTTCTTCCATTCGCTCGGAGTCAACCTTAAACAGATTTACGGCCAGACGGAGGTAGCGGGCATTTCGGTTGTTCACAGAAACGGCGACATAAAGTTTGACACAGTAGGGAGTCCCATCCCCGAAACAGAGGTGAAAATAACCGAGGAGGGTGAAATAATAACAAAGAGTCCGTCGGTATTTCTCGGTTATTACAAGAATCCCGAAGCAACGGAAAAGACACTCAAAGACGGATGGCTTTATTCGGGGGATAAGGGCTTTATTGATGAAGACGGCCATCTTGTTGTCTTCGACCGCACCAAGGATGTTATGACTCTGAAGGACGGAAAGCCGTTTGCGCCCCAGTATCTTGAGACACGCCTTAAATTCAGTCCATATGTAAAGGATTCCTGGGTAATAGGCGATAACAAGGATTATATAACGGCCGTAATATGTATAGACTACTCAGTTGTTGGCAACTGGGCAGATACAAAAAAACTCACGTATACAAGCTATCCTGAGCTTGCCCAGAAACAGGAAGTTTACGATCTTGTTGAAGAGCAGATTAGAAAAGCCAACAAGGATCTTCCCGAACTTGCAAAGGTCATTAAATTTATCAACCTGTATAAAGAGCTTGACGCGGATGATGATGAATTGACAAGAACGAGGAAGCTCCGCCGGGCATTTGTTGAAAAAAGATACCAGGAGATAGTAAGCGCTCTTTATTCGGATGCAGATGTGGTTCATATTGACACGACAATAAAATATGAAGACGGGAGGCAGGTCCATATCAAAAATGATCTGCAAATACGCAAGGTAAGGAATTAAAAAGACGTAGTTGCATTTAATATTTTAGAACCGGAGGAGAAAGGTAGATGGAACTGTTTTTAATGACACTTACAACCGGTATTATGGTTGGAGGCATATACGCGCTTGTAGCGCTCGGGTGGGTGCTGATATATAAATGTTCGGGGGCGCTTAATCTTGCCATGGGAGAGTTGACTCTTATCGGCGCATATGTTTCCCTTTCCTTTTATTCCATGGGGGTTCCTTTTCTTCTTGCCCTCCTGATATCCCTCGTCATTGGTTTTATTCTGGGAGTTCTTACGGAGAGAATATTTCTTGACAGGCTCATAGGTGAACCGGTTTTAACAGTTATAATGGTTACTGTGGGACTTTCCTTCTTTTTTAAAGGAATAGTGGAGCTGATATGGAGCACGGATACTAAAGCCTTTGAACCGCCTGTTTTCCCTCTTGAACCATTTCGCTTCGGTAATATAATCGTCGGCCAGGTTTACCTGTGGAGTTTTGTTGCAGCAATAATTCTTCTCGTTATTTTTGTCTGCTTTTTTAAATACACACGATGGGGGCTTGCCATGCAGGCAACAGCAGATGATGAAATGGCTGCCCTTTCAATAGGTATCAGTGCGCGTTTTGTTTATGCGGCAGCATGGGCTATAGCATTCATGGCAGCGGGTGTGGGCGGAACCCTTCTTGGCAACATCAACGGCCTTAACATATCTGTTGGATACCTGGGGCTGCTTGTTCTGCCGGCGGTTGTTTTAGGCGGTCTCAATTCAGTTCCGGGAGCGATAGTAGGCGGAATAGCAATAGGCATAATGCAGAACTTTTGCGGCGCATATCTTGATCAGTATTTCCCCGGTGGTGTAAAAGAGATAGCTCCTTTTGCTTTCATGGCCGTTTTTCTCCTTTTCAAGCCGCACGGATTATGGGGCTGGGAGCGTATAGAAAGAGTTTAACCTTAAGATATACGGAGATTCATATATGTCGACAACCTTTCTTCCCTGTGGAGTTTATCACGAAAATTACAAACAGGATCATGCCTGGTGGCAGACAAAGTTTATTAAGACGAAAATGTTTCTGCTCTTTATCACCCTGTTTTTCATCATTCCCTGGATATCCGATTCTTACACTTTGAGCATTTGCAACCAGATAGGATACACGATACTCGGGGCGCTTGGAGTCCAGCTTCTGATAGGTTTCTGCGGGCAGGTTACCCTCGGCCATGCCGCTTTTCTTGCAGTCGGAGCTTATGTCAGTACACTGCTTGTCCTTGAATTTCCATGGCCTGCCGTGTTTATCGAACTGGGTCTGGCATATCCGATAAGCATATTTCTTGCCGCAATTGCAGCGGGTATCTGGTGCGTTTTATTCGGGCTTCCTTCAGCAAGGGTTAAGGGGTTTTACCTGATCCTGACAACCATGGCGGCGCAGTTTATTACCGTCGATTTTATTATAACCCAGTACGTGAGCCAGATTGGCGGAAGAGGGCAGGCTTTTTCACTTCCTCTGGGAACGATAAAGGTCGGGCCATTTGTTATCGACAGCGATATTAAAATTTATTACATGATGATCGTGCTCACAATAATATGCGTTGTCGGCGTGGTGAACCTGCTGCGTTCGAGGGTCGGGCGGGCCTGGGTTGCCATAAGGGATAATGATATCTCGGCAGAGGTTATGGGGATAGATATAATTAAATACAAGCTCCTTGCATTTTTTGTCGCCGGTTTTATCGGTGGTATCGCAGGCGCAGTCTGGATCAGCAACCTTGCCGCAATAAGCCCGGAGCATTTCCCCTGGTTCTGGTCCTTATGGCTTGTCGGTGTAATTCTTATCGGAGGAGTCGGTTCGATTCACGGGACAATTTTTGGATCTATTTTCATGGTTGTTGTTATGGAACTTCTGCAAATGGCCGTAATGCCTCTTGCCGATACATACCCGAAACTTTTAATGGATTTTCTTTTTATCAAGGAAGCCGCTTTTGGCCTTGCAATTTGTGTGTTTCTGATATTTGAACCTAACGGTCTGGCTTACCGCTGGTGGCAAGCCAAGAATTATTTTAATTTATGGCCATTCTCATATTAATATGGGAGGAGGTGATGGAGCTAGTTTTTAAAACCGATTAAAATGTCATTTAATTAAGAAGTAATAACAGCCTGCTTTCCAATGAAAGGGGGAAATCATGAATCAAAAGAAAGTGTTGTCCGGATTTTATGTATTATTGCTGTCAGTAATGCTTGTTGCAGGGGGTGTTTCTTCAGCTTCCGCTGCTGCAGGAACAATAAATGTCGGTGCGCTCAATGATATGACTGGAGCCACTTCAGACGTCGGTAAAGATTATGCATTAGGGATTGCGGAAGCGATTCATTATGTAAATGACACAGGTGGCATTAACGGAAAAATGATCAAGCTTCACCAGTTTGATTATGGCTATCGTGTTCCTGAGGCTCTTACCAAGTATAAACTGTTTCAAAGACTTGGGTGTGTTGCTGTTCTTGGATGGGGTACTGGAGACACGGAAGCGCTTTCACCCACGGTAACAAAGGACAAGATGCCTTACATATCGGCTTCCTACTCGGGACATCTTACCGATCCCAAGAAAACACCATATAACCTCTTCTTTGCTACCGACTATTCGACTAATGCAAGGGCTTCAATTACTGCCTGGTTCGATAAGAGATGGCCCAAGCACAAAGATTTTGGGAAGAGAAAACCCCGATTTGCATGCTCTTACATGTTTGCTTCTCCGTATGCCAGCGCTCCGATCAAGGCTATAAAAGATCAGGCGACCATTCTTGGTTTTGATATTGGTCCCGACCAGGATGTTTCCTTGTTTGCAATCGATACAAAGAGCCAGATGCTTGCCATGAAAGAATTCAAGGCTGACCTTATATGGCATGGAAACACAACAATGTCTGTTTCAGCCACTATCAGGGATGCTTTTTCTCTTGGCGTTGGCGCCGATCACATTGTAAACTTATGGGGTCTTGACGAAAACCTGCCGAAACTTGCAGCAAAAGCTGCAGAAGGTACCATGGGGGCGGCTGTTTGCGCGTTTTTTGGTGAAAAAGTACCCGGAATGGATAAGGTTGTTGAATATGCAAAGAAATATAATCCGGGAATACCGGCAGAGAAAAGACTTATCAGGACAGTTCAGGCATGGGGAGCTGTTCTCATTTTAAGAGAAGCCCTTATACGTGCCGATAAAGCCGGCAAGCTTGACGGAGAAAGCATTTTGAAATTAGGCTTTGAAACGTTGAAAGACTTTGACATCGGCCTTGGCGCGCCTCCTGTAACTTTTACAGCGACAGATCATCGTGTTGCCGGGGTTGTTCCAGTCTATGAAGTCAAGGACGGGAAATTCGTGCTTGTCGAAAAAGTCGATCTTAAAGGCAGATGGCCTGAAAAATGGGCAAAAGACTGGATCGGCTGGTAATCTAATTAAACCCCCAAGGAGGTCTTAAGGCTTTGTCTAAAGAAGAACCGATATTAAAGATCAATAACATCGAGGTCAAATACCACGAAGTTATACTTGTTATTAAAGGTGTCTCCATAGAAGTACCAAAGGGAGGAATTGTTGCTCTTCTTGGAGCGAATGGAGCCGGGAAAAGCACTACACTGAAGGCGATCTCAGGCCTTCTGAATCATGAAGACGGTAAAGTCACCGATGGATCTATCGAATTTATGGGTCAGAGAATAGATAAAATCAAGGCTGAAAAAATCGCCAAAATGGGCATAGTACAGGTTATTGAAGGCCGCAGAGTCTTTGAGCATCTGACTGTTGAAGAAAATCTCAGAGTCGGCGCTCATATGAGGAAGGGTGGAAGAAATATTAAAGACAGCCTGGAGATGGTATATAATTATTTCCCCAGGCTAAGAGAAAAGAGGAACGAGACCGCAGGTTTTATAAGCGGAGGCGAACAGCAGATGACAGTTGTCGGGCGAGCGCTTATGACACGCCCGAAGCTTATCCTGCTGGATGAACCTTCAATGGGGCTTGCTCCGCTTCTCATCCATGAAATCTTCAATATAATAACCCGCCTGAACAGCGAAGAAAACATTTCGATTCTTCTGGTGGAGCAGAATGCCAAGCTTGCTTTAAATGTTGCTCCTTATGCCTATGTAATGGAGAATGGTCGTATTGTAATGAATGATACTTCGGAAAAACTGAAGGAAAATCCGGATATCAAGGATTTTTACCTTGGCCTGACCGATGTGGGGGGGCGGAAGAGTTTCAGAGACGTTAAGCACTATAAACGAAGAAAAAGGTGGATTACCTAACCCTTGAAAAGAGTAAGGGAGGTCAAAAATGAATAAAAGATTAATTATTTCAATTGGTTTATGTTTTATTTTGATTATGAGTCTTATTGCTTGCGCGGGATTTGATACAAAACCAAATCAGCAAAGCTTTAAAACTCCTGTAGTGACATTGAACAGGGTCGAAGTTGCGCACTACTGGGGATACTGGTTCTATGGCGCAAAAACAGAAGTGACAAAGGGAAAACCCGGAAACAACGGTGCCCCACTTGATCTTAATTTCGTATTTGATATTGAAAACCCGAATCCCTACCCGGTAGCATTGGAGAATTTTAACTTTACGGTCGCATTTGAAGATTTCGAGCTGAATTCAGTCGGATCTCAGGAAGTAATGTGGATTCCTGCCGGAAAGACAAATCAGCTGAGAGTCTCTGCTATGTTTGATGTATGGCAATCCTTTTTGAGCCTGGGCGTAGCAAGTGGTCTAAAGCTTCAGGAGAAAAAATTAACTGCTTATGACATGCTTGAAAAATGGTGGACAACAATTCCGGATTTTGCGTTTCCTGTGAATGTAAGAGAAGGTTCTGCTGTTTTTAGGGCTGACGGTGTAACAGG
>JAWOHP010000010.1:0-3339 GCA_046485065.1 Desulfobacterales bacterium
GGCGCCGCCGGGACACGTCGCTCTCTGGGAGCAGTACCTCGTGTACGCGACGGTCTTCGGCATCGCCAAGCAGGTCATCGAGCAGATGGCGGTCGCCTTATATGGAAATTTTGGAATGTAGACTTTATA
Organism: Desulfobacterales bacterium; assembly: GCA_046485065.1. Taxonomy (GTDB): domain Bacteria; phylum Desulfobacterota; class Desulfobacteria; order Desulfobacterales; family RPRI01; genus RPRI01. The sequence continues at coordinate 130 of JAWOHP010000010.1, forward strand.
AATATTATCAACTTCTATTAAGAACCACTCCGGATTTTTTTTGATTTTCCTGACTTGTTCAAGGACAGCTTTTTTAAACCTCTGACCCAAACCTTTAGATTGATTTTCGTACCATTCGACAGCTTCATCAAATTCCTTTGTCGCTATCTCATGGATTTTAACCTTCATTGTATAGCTCTTCAAAATCCAATAATTTTGCCTTACCTTCCTTAACTGCCGCCATACGGTTTTTTACTTCAACCATCCATTCCTGGAGAATTTCATCTTTTTCATAATCAATGCTGGCTAAAATTAATTCGGCAAATACCACTCTTTCATTAGGCGGCATCTCTAAAGCTTTTTCCAAAAGAGTCTTATTCATAATAAATTCCTTATTAATTTTTATTCTTTGCATTTTGCGCCTCATTTCAGTTATTCTTTTTGTACAATATAACGCGTAGTCGCAAATTTCTCGCGCTCCACTCAAGCATCATGTTGGGACATTGATATATTTACGGAAACTGCTTCTGCATGCAATTTTAAGCCAAGTGCGCCAATAACTTTAAGGATGGTGTTAAAATCTGGGCTTCGTTCCCCCGAGAGTGCTTTGTAAAGACTTTCGCGGGATAGACCAGCATCACGCGCAACTTGCGACATGCCCTTAGCCCGGGCAATATCACCCAGAGCTTTTGCAATGAAAGCAGCATCTCCCTTCGCCTCCTCAAGGCAGGCTTCAAGATAAGCAGCCATTTCCTCCGGGGTGCGAAGATGTTCAGCTACATCGTAACGGGTAGTGATGGTTTTTGCCATGATACACTCCTATAAATTCTTTGATAGATGCAGAGCGGTTTTAATATCCTTTGCCTGGGTGCTTTTGTCTCCACCAGCCAATAATATTACCATTTTCTGCCCGAGCCTTTTGTAATACACACGATAACCGGGTCCATAATCAATCCGCAACTCTGATATTCCTTCACCAACTGCCTTAACATCTCCCGGATTTCCACCTGCCAGTCGCTCTATCCGAGCTTGGATACGAGCACGAGCACGGATGTCATGCAACTCATCAAGCCATTTGGCGAAATTTTCAGTTTTGCGAATTTCAATCATGATCCCATTGTATCCAGCTGGCTACATATTGTCAATGACAATTTAAGATCCGCAGCATCTTTTCTGATAACCTTTCAATAAGTTAATTTCTTTAAGGCATCCACTATAGGCCCGGTTTTTTCCCTGTGCTCAGGGGGTATCATAAGTATTTTCAAAGGATGATTCTTTATAAGACCGGAAGGGGGATTCCGAATTTTACCTGATGAAAGATTCTCACGGTTTTCGGCTGATTCTAAAAACCGTAACACATCCGAGAGATTGCCTGAAAACCTGCCTGAATCGACATGCTCTATTACCTGCATGAAAATATTGTTTACAGTAACAACAAAGTCGTCAACTACGGCGCTACCGTTCTCCGCACAATTTACTGTTGAAATAAAGCACCTGCACCCAAAAGGCCTGTACTCATAAACAGAGCATTCATTATCATTAAGTAGTGGGCATTTGCCACCCGGCGTAATCTCTTCTTCCGGCAGTTCTCTGCCTTCCATGCAAATATGCGCCATCTCGTTGATTGTTATCCGGGGTTGGAATCCTGCTCTTTCCTCTGATTCTTTTATTCTGGAAAACAACTCTGCTTTATCTTTTTCTAAAATCTCCTCAACAACTTTAAAGCCTTCGAGAGTTGTTATTGTCACATTTTCCGTACAGCAAAGACAACAATTCTTTTTACAGGCAACATTCAAACCAGATGAAAATTCATCATAAATTTTATATATTTTTTCAAGCACTCTAAGCTTTGAGTTCAGTTCCATTAATATCTCCTTAAACACATTTGTTGAAATTCGATTCTTTCAGTATCAGCATAACCTTAAATGGTTCAACATATTTCAACAAATCATATATACATCAAACATCTTGACTTAAACACTCCCAGTCGTTATTTTTGATAAAAATCAAACTATTTAAACTATTACCGTGCAGGGGGGCGCATGAAAAGCAAAGTCTATTTTACCGATTTAAGAGCGACACATAAAGAAAACCTTTTAAAAAAGATTGAAAAGCTTACCGAAGCCGCCGGCCTTTCAACAACTGTCGGCAAAAGGGATCTTGTTGCGGTTAAGATTCACTTTGGAGAAATGGGCAATACCGCTTTTATACGGCCTGTATTCTTACGCAAAATAGTCGAATCTGTGAAAGCGACAGGCGGTGTTCCTTTTCTTACCGACGCAAACACTTTGTACGCCGGAACACGTAGTGACGCCCCTCACCATCTCACAACAGCTACACAAAACGGTTTTGCATATTCCGTTGTGGAAGCCCCTCTTGTTATAGCAGATGGCCTGCGCGGAAAGTCTGAAACACCTGTTGTAATAAATCAGAAACATTTCAAACAGGTATACATTGGAGCCGAGATTGTTCAGGCAGATTCTCTTATATCCGTTGCGCACTTTAAATGCCACGAACTTTCGGGTTTTGGAGGAACAATAAAAAATCTTGGAATGGGATGCGCATCACGTAGAGGGAAAATGGCACAGCATTCAACGGTCTGCCCTGCCATAAAAAAGAAAAAGTGCATAGGATGCGGAGACTGCGTCGATCACTGTTCCCAGCAGGCAATTTCAATTATAGACGAAAAAGCCGTTATTGATTCAGAGAAGTGCATCGGGTGCGGCGAATGCATTTTAATATGTCAAAACAGCGCTATTCAAATTGAATGGAACCAGACAATCCCTGCTTTTCTTGAAAAAATGGTTGAATACACAATGGGAGTATTAAAGAACAAGGCAGGCAAAGCCCTTTTTATAAACTTTATCACGGATATCTCCCCGGCCTGTGACTGCTACCCTTATAATGACGCTCCAATTGTAAGAAATATAGGAATAGTGGCTTCAAACGATCCCGTCGCCATAGACCAGGCTTCGGTGGATCTTGTAAACAATGAGCAGGCTCTTCCGGGGTCCTGTTTAAAAACTTCTTTAGGGCCGGGTGAAGACAAAATTAAGGCTGTTTATCCTGCGATAGACTGGCCTATTCAGCTTGACTACGGAGAGAAGATAGGGCTTGGAACAAGAAAGTATGAAATAGTACAGATATGATATAAGGATGATTTGATGCCGTCAGCAAACAAAAAAAAAGCAGCTTTTGCAGTAATATTCCTGATTGTCTGTCTGTCTTTTC
>JAWOHP010000072.1:0-12164 GCA_046485065.1 Desulfobacterales bacterium
CAGAAAACGAAAGTTGCGACGGTCGTGTCAAAAGAATTTTCGGGAAACGGAAGAGACTGAACATCACCCTCCATAAGATGGACGGAGAAACCAATCTCATCAGCGCGAAATCGTGCATGAAGCAGCATCTTATCGGCAATATCAAGGCCTGTGACATTAACACCCTCCGGATAATAAGAAAAGTTTTTTCCAGTTCCTACGCCTATCTCGAGAACCTTCCCCTTTGCACGTGCAAGCAGTAGCTGACGCCAGCTGCTGAACGTGCGCTCGGTGATCATTTCCATTACATCGTAGTATGGGGCAATTCGGTTGAAGCGAGTCTTTGTTTGTGCCGTCAGATTACTGTCTATCTTAATGATCCATCTCTTTTTTCCAAGTTCAAAGATTCTGACTGTATGAACAACCTTGAAAGTTGTTGGAGCTTATAATTCGAGGTCTTTTTTCATTTTCTCATATTCTTCCCTTGCGATTTCTCCTTTTGCGTAACGCCTCTTTAGGATATCCAGGGGGCTTTCATTCTCTGTCGGTGTCTTGCCCTTCATATTCTGGGCCTGAACAAAGAAATATATCAGCAACCCAATAACGATCAGTAATATTATCCACATAAACATACCTCCGTATCCAAATCCGTAATGCATAATTGGCCACCATCCGCCGGGACCATGCTGGCCATAGTAACCTTCACCGGCGCAGGATATAAGTAACCCGGTTATCATTGTTAGAGATAATTTAAGATATTTTTTCATCTTCGAAATCTCCTCATTTTATGGCATCAAAGGCTTTTTTCAACTTCCCCTCACAATTAAGTAATGCATACCTCCCGGAGCATCTATTCTTGATTTTCTTGGGATTAATCCCAAAGACCCTACCGCTGTGACCTTTTGCAGTTTTCGGTTACTCTGGATTGTCCATTTTCATCCTTCGTTGTGCCCGACACGGGCATGGGGTTAAACTGTTGCGTATGCCATTAACCGTTTTTTATCCAGCGCTCATCTAACCGCTATTCCAATCTTTTCCTCAAAATAGGATTCAGTCAACAAACTTGCTTATATCAACTTCATCTATTTGTTCCTGAAGCAGGTATTTCTCTGCGTAGCGCTTGTACACTCCGGAGGTGAGCAACAGATCAAACAGTGCTGGATCTATATGCTTCTCTTTCTTTAAGAAAGAGAGGACATTGATGGATTCGGACAGCGTCTTGGTTTTCTTGTAGGGACGATCCGACGCGGTGAGCGCCTCGAACACATCGGCGATGGCCAGTATACGCATCGGTATGGTAATCTCAGCCTCACCCATCTTGCGCGGATATCCGCTTCCTATCAGGGTTTCATGATGAGTGCCAGCATATTCAGGGATGCGCCGCATGTTTTTCGGTAGCGGCAACTGTTCGAGCATCATCATGCTTTGCATGACGTGTTCGTTGATCTTGAAGCGTTCTTCTTCCGTCAGAGTACCTCGCCCGATGCTGAGATTATATATTTCTCCGTAATTGTAGAGGTTCTCGGGGACGTTGATTTTGAAGCCCCATTTGGGATCATTACTCTGTTTGTCGGAGCGCGGGATGATGTGATGGGGTTTGTCAGCGAGTAGTTTTTCGATCGCAGGAAGTGTTGCTTGTTCGTCCGAGTAGCGCTTCAATTCCTCATAGGGCATCCCGATGCGGTCGTCGTAGTAGCGCAGCCAGGTTTCCTCCGCGATGCGCTTGAGTCGTTCCAATTTTTCCGGCACCATGAATTCGCCCCCGAGGTTGCACTCGGCGATAAAAGCAAAATTGTCGGCAAGCTGGGTTCTGCGCGCTTCATATCGCGCCAGAGCTTCCACTGGGTTTGTGCCAGCGGCGACCGCTTCCAACTGGCTGATGCGCGCGTCCCGTAGTAGCACCTCGAACCGCATGCGCACCTCGTGGATACGGTTATATATGGTTTCGAGTTTGCTGGCCTTGTCCACTACGTATTCTGGTGTGGTGACCTTGCCGCAGTCGTGCAACCAGGCGCCGATGCGAAACTCGCGCCATTCGTCGTCGGTCTTGAAACTGAATTCGGCCAGAGGTCCTTCCTTCATCGCTGAAGCCGCTTCAGCCAGCATGACAGCAAGTGCCGGTACTCGCTCACAGTGGCCACCGGTGTAATGGCTCTTGGCATCTATGGCCCCGGCGATCAACTTGATCATGGCGTCGAGCAACTCTTTCTGTACTTCGAGGAGTTGTAAGTTGTCGAGTGCTACTGACGCCTGGGCGGCCATGGCCGTGACGAAGCGCAGCAGTTCAGGCCGGAAGGGGATCACCGCGCCGGTTTCGGGATCGAGGGCATTTAGGAATTGTATGACTCCGATGACCTCACCATCGCGTGGTGAGAGCGGCACGGTCAGCATAGACACGGTGCGGTAGCCCGATTCGGCATCCATCTTTTTGGCGCCGGAAATGTCGAAGCGGGTTTCACTGTACACATCATCTACAATAATGGGTTGGTTGTGTAGTGCACACCAAGTTGCCATGAAACGTTCGACAGGGGCGCCTGTCTCGTCGTAGAGGGGAAGTTCGATGAGTGGTAATTCGACGCTATTTGTACGCTGGGCAAAGCGTAGGGTCTTGTGTTCCGTCATGATGTAGAGCGTACCGGCATCACAATTGAGCAGGGTCTTGCAGCCGAAAAGGATCTTGCGCAGGAGCGTGATGCGGTCACGTTCCTTCCCCAGTTCGAGTCCCGTTTGGATCAGGTATTCCAACTTGTCCTGTGCGGCGACGAGATCCTTGGTACTGTTTTGCACCGCTGCATCCAGAAATTGATTCTGATCCTTCAAAGAATCCCGCATCTTTTTCAACCGCAGATGGGTTTGCACTCTCGCCAGTACTACGGGCGGACTGATTGGCTTGGTAATGTAATCAACCGCACCCAGTTCGAAACCCTTCATTTCATCCTCGACTTCAGCCTTCGCTGTAAGGAAGACAATGGGAATGTCTCTTGTTTTCGGATTTTCTTTCAGTTGACGGCAGGTCTCATATCCATCCATGACCGGCATCATGATATCAAGGAGAATGATGTCGGGCGGTTCGTGCTCAACGGCTATGATCGCGAGCTTGCCGCTGGGGACGGGCCGCACCCGGTGGCCCTTTTCTTTAAGTATGCTGGTAAGAAGGGTCAGATTGGCGGGCACATCATCCACTACGAGGATATTGCCTTGGATCGGATCGCTACGGCTTACGTTATTCATGGGTCACACTCCTGAAGACAAAAGGTCGGTCAATGCTGGCCAGAATTAACTCGGCAAAGACCGCTCTTTCATTTGGCGGCATATCTAACGCTTTTTATAAAAGATCTTCATCCATAATATAATACTTATAACATCAGACTATTAACAAATCAATAGAAGTAAGGGGACAAGGACGGAGACATCCCTTTTTATAAGGAAGAATTGCATGACTGGAGGCAATGTGGCAAAGATTTTGATATTCCCGGGCGTAAAAAACCTTGGTTCTATTCTTTCAACGTGACGAACTTATTTATAATGGTACCGATTTTATCAATGGCGCATTCCACAATACTGCCGTGACTTAAAGTGACCGGAGGATTCCTGAATATGCCGACGCCTGAAGGGGTTCCTGTGGATATAATATCTCCCGGCAAAAGGGTTATGTCTTCGCTTATGTTTTCAATTAAAAAAGGGATGTCGAAAATCATATCTCTCGTATTTCCATCCTGCATAATTACCCCGTCGACCTTGCAGGTAAGCCGCAGGTTCTGAACATCCCCGATCTCATCTTTTGTCACGATTGCAGGACCAATGGGTGCAAAGGTGTCAAAGGATTTTCCCCTGTACCATTGAGAATCCGAAAACTGCGCTTGCCTTCCGGATACATCATTCATAACAGCGTATCCGGCAATAAACTCAAACGCATCTTTTCTCTTTATTTTTTTCCCTTCTCTTCCGATAATCACGGCAAGTTCAACCTCCCAGTCAACCTGGCCGCTGCTTTGAGGAAGCAGAACAGGATCAAAAGGGCCGTTTAATGTATTCGGAGATTTGCAGAAAAGAAGCGGCTTGCCCGGGCTGTCAAAACCACCTTCTTTGGCATGTTCGGCATAATTTTTACCGAGACAGATTATCTTGGAAGGCCTGTGTAATGGGCATCCTATCCTGACATCAATTTTCCGACCAGGATCATTAATGGAAGAGACCTTCTCAAGCCAGCCGTTTCTAAAAAACTCTTCTCCAATATCGGGTATTTCCGGAAAAAGTTTTTTCAAGTCAACAATTGTGTTGTTTTTATTAAGAAGTCCCTGTCTTTCCTCTCCTTTAGCGCCGAATCTGATAAGTTTCATTCTTTAAACCCTCATAAAATTAAAAACGGCTTTTTTAACTTGGCGGGAAAGGGTTTCCCCATCTCTCGCCGCTTGAAGTAAATTGAAGCGGTTCAACCCTCACCCCAGGCCGGGGAATACTCCCCCTTGGCCTGATGATGAACTTTTTGTTAGTCCTTCATTTTTTACCCTTTTTATTTCTTTCTTGCCCGAAGCAAGGCCATCCTTATAACATTTATTGCCGTACCAGTCGATCTGCCTGCATATACCCCTTATGATGTTTACTTCTCTTGCGCGAAGTTCCATGCGTGTAAAAAAATGGCGAAGCTTATTCATCCAGTAATCGGGGTTTTCCGGATTTATATAGTTGATTCTGACAAGTATATCCTTAACGCTGTCATACATTCCGTCAAGCTCAAAACGGCTTGCAAGGCGCGGAGCAAATTTCGCCTTCTCTTCGATTCCTGCAAGGAAAATTTCATAGCACATGATGAGGACGGCCTGTGAAACATTCAGGGATGAAAAATCAGAAGCCGGAATATTGACCAATTCATGACACAACCTGAGATCTTCGTTTAAAAGGCCTCTGTCTTCCGGGCCAAACAGAACAGCAACTCTGTTTTTTCCCGATATTCCGACAAGTCTCCCGGCCATTTCTGAAGGAGAAGAAATGGCGAGTCGCTCACCTCCTAAACGGGCTGTAGTACCGACCACATAATTAAACGGCGAAAGGGCGGTCTTCAGATTTTCAAATATTTCAATTTTTCCAACAACATCTGAAGCCGCGTGTGTTGCCAGTTTGCGAACTTTTTCAATGTCATAGTTTTCAGGGCTGATAACAATAAGGTGCTTTATTCCCATATTGCACATAGCTCTTGAAGCAGCACCGATATTTTCAGAATACCGGGGCCGGACCATAACTATCGACAAATTGTCAGGGTTTATAGCAAATGTCATCAATCGATAATTTCGAAGCTGTTGAAAAAATATCCTATCTCATAGGCAGCCGATTCCGGTGAATCGGACCCGTGCACCACATTCTTTTCGATATCTGTCGCGAAATCGGCTCGGATTGTTCCGGGCGCTGCTTCCTTGTAATTTGTCGCGCCCATCAATTCCCTGTTTTTTGAAATGACGTTTTCACCCTCAAGTACCATAACGACTACGGGACCCGATGACATGAAATCAGTCAGGCTGGCAAAGAAAGGGCGCTCCCTATGCACGGCATAAAATCCCTGAGCCTGAATTTTTGTCATGCGAATCATCTTCATGGCGGCTATTCTGATATTATTTTTTTCAAACCGTCTTACAACTTCACCGATAAGTTCCCTAGCTACTCCATCCGGTTTTATAATAGACAATGTTCTTTCCATGTTTATAAATCCTTTCAATGATGATGAACTTGTAAAAAGTCGAATTACAGACGGCAAAGTAAAAAGCTCACTATGCAAGGTGCACGAATCTTAAGGAATGAAGCGTACTTTATGGTACGCTGCAATGACGAAAGATGAAGTGCAACACAGCAGAATGACTTTTTACGAAGCCGTCAATGATGTTTTATTTGCGGAGCCTTACCAGAAGCAGACATCCAAGTCAACAACCGCATGTTGTGAATCTTCCCACCTCTTTTTATTGACGATAATATTTTTATCTGATAGTTATTTTAAATAATTAACACATTATAAGTATCGCGGTGACGGGATGGATACAACAGAACAGAAAAAATCAATCAGGATTTGTGTAATAGACGGCCAGGGCGGCGGAATCGGAAGCGCTATAATCAAAAGATTAAAAGATGCCGTCTGCGAAACGATTGAAATTCTAGCCCTTGGAACAAATGCCATTGCGACATCCCAGATGCTTAAAGCCGGCGCAAACCGCGGCGCGTCAGGCGAAAACGCAATACTACAGACCGTTAAACTGGTTGATATCATAATAGGACCTCTCGGTATCGTGCTTGCCCATTCCATGATGGGAGAAGTAACGCCGGGAATTTCTCAAGCTGTTTCAGCCAGCCCGGCAAGGAAGCTTCTAATACCGCTCTCACAGGAGAATGTTGAAATAGTCGGGGTACCTTCAATGCCTCTTCCCCATATTATTGATGAAATGATTGAAAAAAACCTGAAAGCGTATACAAAATAAGGAAGGTAGAAATGTGCGAAGCAAATGCTTATCTTATCGGTGATGATGACAACAAACTGGTTATGGAATCAGTTGATACCGTTGAACCTCAGGAAGATGGCGTAAAGCTGGTCAGTATTTTCGGAGATCAGAAATATATTAAAGCCCATATTCACTCACTCTCGCTTGTTGACCATAAAATATTCCTTAAACAAAAATAAAACCTGATGAAAATATATATTGCAAGAACCGCGGGCTTTTGCATGGGTGTGCGCAGAGCCGTTGAGATGGCTCTTGATATACCCCGCAAACAGAAAGGGCCAATTTTTACCTTTGGTCCGCTGATCCATAATCCGCAGGTCCTCGATCTTCTCAATGAAAAAGGCATTTCGATTATTAACGATATTCCTGAAAAGGGAGTCGGAACCGTTCTTATCAGAGCCCACGGTGTGCCTCCCGGAATAAAAAAGGCCCTTAAAAATTCAGGTTTTAAGGTAATTGACGCCACATGTCCCCGCGTTATCAAAGTACAGAGCATAATACGAAAACATGCAAAAAAAGATTACACCTCCATAATAATCGGAGACAATAAACATCCTGAAGTAATCGGCCTCATCGGCTATGCCGGGGGAAAAGGGCATGCTGTTGCAAGCATTGAAGAGCTTGAATCGCTTCCGGAATTCGGGAAAGCCATAATTGTCGCACAAACTACTCAGAATATTTTACTTTACGAAAAAGTAAAAGAATGGGTTGAAAAGAAATATCCACATTACAAGATATTCGATACCATATGCAATTCGACTTCCATGAGACAGGAAGAAGTGAAAGAGCTTGCAGAAATGGTGGATGCCATAGTTGTTGTCGGAGGGCATACCAGCGGGAATACCCAGAGGCTTACCGAAGCTGCGGCGCAGGCTGGAAAGCCAGCCTACCACGTAGAAACAGAATCCGAAATCGATATAAAGGCTCTGTCACAAGCGAGAAATATAGGCATAACAGCAGGCGCCTCAACCCCAAACTGGGTGATAAAACGGGTTCACAGAACAATTGAAAATATCTCACATGAGAAAGCAGGAGGCTGGCGCAAACATTATTATAATATAGAGCGATCTCTTCTTCTGACAAATATTTATGTCTCCATGGGAGCCGGATGTCTTTGTTATGCGAATATAAAAATGCTGGGAGATGCCGGCTATTTCCCGTATGTCTTCATGTCAATGCTCTATGTTCTTTCAATGCATATTTTCAACAATCTTATAGGAAGAAAGGCCGATCATTACAATGATCCGGATAGAGCCTCCTTTTACAAAAAACATCAATCTCTCCTTGCCTTTCTTGCAATATTAGCAGGCGCTGCAGGCCTTTTTACCGCTTACTCAACAGGGCTGACCCCGTTTTTAATTCTTTTATGTATGAGCATAATGGGACTTTCTTATAATCTGAGGATAATTCCTGAAAGCCTGACAAAAGGCAGATACAGAAGCATAAGGGATATTCCAGGCTCAAAAACAGCTCTTATTTCAGCCGCCTGGGGTATTGTAACTTCACTCCTCCCGGCATTGTCATTACCGTTTAAGCCGGGAATCTTTATTGTTTTTATATGGTCTGTCTGCATGGTTTTTGTGCGAACCGCCTTTTTTGACATACTTGATATGCAGGGCGACCGTATCGTAGGAAGGGAAACAATTCCAATATTGATTGGAGAAAAGAAAACGATGCGGCTGCTAAAATACATCCTTGTCTTCATGATCGCTTTTCTTATTCTGTCAAGTTCATTCAATCTTGTCTCAAAGCTTGGCTACATTATTTTTATTTGCCCTTTGTTCTTGTTTTTTATGCTCACAGTTTACGAGCAGAATTACATGCTTCCCGGGACAAAGCTTGAATTTCTCGTTGAAACTCATTTTGTGCTGGCAGGACTGATTGCCTTACTATGGCCTTATTGATGATATGCCATGAAATCTTTGATAAGATGTTATACTGAGATCTTGCCGTTAAAATATTGAGAAAACTATTATGCCGAAGGAAATGCCAGCAAAGCCGATTTTCAGATTTTCGTCTCCCTTGCAGCATCTTCGGGGGGAATACGCCATGTGACCACAGGAGAAAAAAGATAAAGCACCATATATAAGAACATAACATACCCGAAATAGGGCGTAAATGCGGACAGAAGGACGAGAAAACTTATACGCCCAACCCATGGATTGCGGCTTACAAAGCGTCCCATATGTAGATATCTTATGGGATACACATTCATCATCATTGCAGCGATTATCATAGTAACAAAACAAAAAACTCCCCAGAAATAAATCTTTTCCGGATCATCATATACGCTCTGGTTGAACATAATCAATGGCGCTACTACAAGCAATGCTGCTCCGGGGGACGGCATCCCCTTAAAGAATCCGGGAATTGGATGTTTATCCAGAGTAAAATAGATAAGCCTGCCTATGCCAAAAATTGCATATATTATTGCGGCAAAAGCAATAGGCAGCTTCAAAACAAAAATGTTCTGTGAGCCTGTAAGGGTTATGTAAAATATCCATGCCGGGGCGATGCAGAAACTGATGGCATCAGCTATGTCATCCAGTATGCTCCCAAGGTTGATTTTCGCCGGATGATCGTCAAGCGGCTCGGTAAGGCCAAGCTTGCGCGCAAGGGAACCATCGAGCTTGTCAAACATAGCTGCTCCGATAAGAAACAGGTAAGATTCTTTAATTCTTCCCTGGTATGCGAAAAAAACCGCGAGAAGACCCATAACGGCATTCATCACAGTCAACGAGTTAGGGAAAAAGGAAAGTATCTTACGTCGCAGAGGTTCGTCATCATCACAGATATCGTCAAGAAAGTATGATCCGTATTTACGGCAGTAACCCGCAATTGAACCAAAATTTATTATGAGAAAAATTATCTCAATTACAAACAGGGTCTTTAAGGGGAGATTCCCGAGCGATGAAATCCAGTTGTATATAAATAATTCCGGGCCATCAGGAATATAAAAGGCATGTGCGTACAAAAGTGTCCCGACCGGTGCTGCAACAATTGTACGGAGCCGTGTGAATTCACTCAAAACAGACTCCTGTCCTTTATGTATTGCAAAACTCCTTATGAAATGTGCAAAATTATCCCTGAGCAGGACAATTATGCAAAGAATCAGGACAAAAATAGCGTGAAACAATTCAGGCCGTGTATGTCCGGGAGATATAAAAATAAGACGCCACATCATTCCGGCTGTGACAAGCGGAAAGATAATTGAATAAACAACTTTATCCATAACCCGTTCGGCAAGATGCGCAAAAGTGAGGTCTGGGCCAAACCGGGCGGCAAACCATCCGTCAACAAGGTCAAAGGACATTGAAACAAAGAGAAAAACTACTCCCATAGTATAAAGAACAGGGCTTCGCATCCACATAACGGAAATTGCGCAAATCATTCCCAGAAAGACTAGCGGAAGCCGGCCATAAACAAGTATTGCTGTGACTCTTTTAGATATGTGTTTGTTATCAGCCATTATATTCCAGGATTGACGGCTTTGTAAAAAGTAATTCTGCTGTGTTGCACTTCATCTTTCGTCATTGCAGCGTACCAGTGAGTACGCTTCATTCCTCAAGATTCGTGCGCCTTGCATAATGAGCTTTTTACTTTGCCGTCTGAATTTCGATTTTTTAAGGGGCTGGCAGTTTCTGTTTTCAGAGAAGGGTTATATCTCCGATTCCTTCCCGGATTATTTGAGGGATGTCATCGATCAGTGAAACAACGCTTGAAGGCTGACCCGGAACAGGACCCCCGTCTATTACAATATCGATTCTTGAGCCGAAATGGTCATTTATTAAGGAAGGATTATCAAAAACAGTGCCGTCAGGCATTGTGGCGCTCGTTGTTATTATCGGGTTACCGATCTCTTCAACAAGCGCAAGGCATATTTTATTGTCAGGCACCCTTATCCCGGCTGTTTTGCGGTTTGTCAGCATTATCTTAGGAACAAGTTTCGAACCTTCAAGAATAAAGGTATACGGTCCGGGGAGAAGACGCTTCATGGTCTTATAGGCGTAGTTTGACACTTTTGCGTAATCGCTGATATTTTTAAGTCCCGAACATATAAAGCTGAAAGGCCTGTTTTTATCCCTCTGTTTGAGAAGGTATATTTTTTCAATTGCCTTTTTGTTCATTATGTCGCAGCCTATTCCATAAAAAGTATCTGTCGGATAGGCGATAATGCCATCCTTCTTAAGGACTTCAGACACCTTCCTGATCAGGCGCAGTTGCGGATTATCCGGGTTTATTTCGATCAGCATAATTTCAATTTTATTCCAGGATTCATTGTTCACGGCAAAACACGGATTCTTTTAGTATGTGTTCTGTTTGCTTGTCAAGGTAAAGGCAAATAATGATTGCTAAAGAAAACCCCTTCTGCTATTCGGATATAAAAAAAATTGAGTGATAGTGATTCTCTTTTTCAGGAATGCATTAATGTCGCTATACAGTTATTTCAATATGATAGAATATAAAAAGCCAAACATCTTACTTCGTACATCGAAGTTCGAAGTTTGATATTCGAACTACGTACAAAAACGAATTTACAGGGGAGGGATTCATGGTCAAAGCAGAACTTGAAGATGCCTATTCTTTTGACGATGTCTTACTTATTCCAAACTATTCTGATGTCCTGCCTAAGGATGTGAATACAACAACATATCTTACAAAGAACCTTAAATTAAACATACCAATTGTCAGCGCCGCCATGGACACAGTCACCGAAGCCCAAACTGCCATTAGCCTGGCGCGTGAAGGAGGTATCGGCTTCATACACCGTAATATGGGTGTAAAAAATCAAGCCATGGAAGTGGACAAGGTTAAAAAATCTGAAAGCGGTATGATCGTGGATCCTGTTACCATTCACCCGGATCAAAAGGTGTGGGAAGTTCTCAAACTGATGGAGGAGTACAGGATCTCAGGTGTTCCAGTTACAAAAGGGGATCAGCTTGTCGGCATAGTTACAAACAGGGATTTGCGTTTTGAAACCAGGCTTGACAGGAAAATAGAAGATGTGATGACAAAAGATAACCTTGTTACTGTATCGGAAGGTATTCCGCTCGAGGAATCGAAAAAACTTCTGCATAAGCACAGGATTGAAAAGCTGCTTGTTGTTGATAAAAAAGGTCGGCTTACAGGCATGATAACCATAAAAGACATTGAAAAAATAAAAAAATATCCGAATGCCTGTAAAGACAGAATGGGAAGGCTCAGGGTAGGAGCCGCTGTGGGTGTGGGAGCTGATATGGAGGAGCGGGCTGAAAAGCTTCTTGCTGCCGGCGCGGATGTTATAGTTATTGATACTTCCCACGGCCATTCGAAGAATGTTATTGAGGCGGTCAGGATTTTAAAGAGCGCATTCAAGGATATGGAACTTATTGCGGGAAATGTCGCAACCGAAAAGGGAACCGGCGATCTTGTCAAGGCCGGTGTAGACGGGGTAAAGGTAGGCATAGGGCCGGGTTCAATCTGCACAACCCGCATAGTAGCAGGCGCAGGTGTGCCTCAGATAACGGCAATTATGAACTGCAGGAAGGTTTCAGATAAAACGGGCGTGCCTCTCATTGCCGACGGAGGAATAAAGTTTTCGGGGGATCTCACTAAGGCGATCGGTTCGGGAGCTCATGTAGTAATGATAGGCGGGTTGTTCGCCGGAACAGACGAGAGTCCCGGCGAGTCGATTTTTTTTCAGGGTCGCAGCTACAAGGTATA
>JAWOHP010000054.1:0-48284 GCA_046485065.1 Desulfobacterales bacterium
ATCATTTTTTTATGCCGGCATCCTTCAGAATCGCGTGACAAGTTCCTTTTGGGACTTCTTTTGAACCATGATAATCAACTCTAATAATATTATCCCAATCTGGCTTGCCATAATACCTTATGGAACCCTTCTCTTTTATAATCTTGAATCCATTTTGTTCCAACAACCGAACCAGTTCGCTGAATTTCATAAGATATTAGGCGCCTATCAATTAAATAACCGAATCAATCTCTATTATTGCATCAGTGGGAAGATTTTATTAAGCAAATATGCGAATAGTCTCTGCTTGAAATTTAAATATTTATTTTAAGGCGTTTCGATATTAGTATTATAGTTATTATTTGTCAAGAAATCAATTGGTTTGATTACTTCACAAAAATATTATTGACAAAAAAGGAGAATACATATAGGCGTATATGAAATAATTTGAAAAGAATTGAAACGGCTTATGAACAGACTTATAAATATATTCGGAGAATACGGAAACAAGGTTTGGTGTTGGCGGATCTTTACCTGAGGATTTGCCGCCGATACTATTACAAGCTAATAGGCTGATATTAAAATAAATAAAAGGATCGTGAGCAACTCCAATAAGCCCACGGTCCTTTTTAAATTTAAAGGGGTCGTGAAGAAAAAATTCCACGGCCCTTTTTTATTTTACCGGTTATAATTATGTCGGTTTCGAAAATATAAGGATTTGCCCTTTCATGTCATTCCCGCAAAAGCTGGACACATGTTGAAGCACAGCGTTATCCAGTCTTTTAAACTAGGTTTTGGACTCCCGTTCCCCGATCGAAGTCGAGGACAAGTTTCACGGGAGTGAAGATTTGAAACATTTTAAGGTTGGTCGGATAATTAAAAGGAATAATATGCTGCTGAATCAATTTCCGGATAAGAAAGAATTTTGCAGGCTTGCTGAAAAATGCAATGTTGTGCCTCTTTGCTTAGAAATACTTGCGGATACCGAAACCCCTGTCTCATTGCTGCACAAGTTTTACGACGGAAAAGGGCCTGTATTTCTATTTGAAAGCGTTGAAGGAGGAGAAAGATGGGGAAGATTCAGCTTTTTAGGAACATCCGCCCGGAGCCACGTTCTCGTGTTTCAAAAGCATGTCGAAGTCAAAAAAAACGAAACTGTTCAAAAGATTCCCCATTACGGAAAGCCGCTTGAAGCTTTAAAGAATCTCATGAAAGATTACCGTCCTGCTGTGCTGCCAGGCCTTCCCCGTTTCTGGGGCGGGCTCGTGGGTTATCTCACATACGAGATGGTTTCGTTTTTTGAGCCTGTCCCATGCATGATTGACGATAATAAACCACTTGCACACTTTATAATTCCGGACGAGATAATAATATTCGATAACATCCGGAACACTCTTCTCTGCATAAACATCTCTTTTACTGATGATGAAAAAGATCCCGGTATCTCTTATGAAATATCCAGAGCCCGGATTGATGCAATGCTTGATAAGATGAAAAAGCATGTCACCTTTAACTATAACACTCCTGCCGTCGGTGGACTTTCTCTCTATGCAAAACAGAAACCGGAAATTTTTCTGGAACATGTTCGCAGGACAAAAGCGTACATTAAAGCTGGCGATATTATCCAGGCAGTCATATCCCAGCCCTTCATATGCGATAACGCACCGGATTTGTGGACTCTTTACCGGGCGCAGAGATACATCAATCCTTCCCCATATCTTTTTTTCATGCACATGAATGATATGGCGCTGGTGGGCTCATCTCCCGAAACGATGGTGAGGCTCGAAAACAGGGTAGCAACCCTTCGTCCTATAGCAGGCACTCGTAAAAGGGGAAGCAGTGAGCAGGAAGACAGGGCTCTTGCAGATGAGCTTCTCTCGGATGAAAAAGAACAGGCCGAGCATCTCATGCTTGTAGATCTCGGAAGAAACGATCTCGGGAGGGTGGCTGAAACGGGTACCGTCCAGGTAACCGATCTTATGGTCGTCGAGAGGTATTCCCACGTTATGCATCTAGTCTCAAGCATAACCTGCGATCTTGAAGATGGATCTGACGCATGGGATCTGCTTGCGGCAACCTTTCCGGCTGGAACGTTATCGGGCGCACCCAAGGTAAGAGCCATGGAAATCATATCAGAACTTGAAAAAGAACCAAGAGGACCTTATGGAGGTGCCGTGGGATATGTTTCTTTTCACGGCAATATGGACATGGCCATAACGATAAGAACGGCCTGCGTCGAAAGTGGAAAGCTGACGGTAAGAGCGGGTGCAGGAATTGTGGCCGACTCGATCCCGGAATATGAATTGGCCGAAACAGTTAACAAAGCAATGGCAATACAAAAATCTCTCCAGCTCATGCACAAAAACGGCAAAACTCCGGAGGACCATTAATGATACTTATGATAGATAATTTCGATTCATTCACGTACAACCTCGTTCAGTATCTGAAACAGCTTGGCGCGTCTGTCAAGGTTGTCCGGAATAATGCCGTATCAATAGAAGACATCACTGCCATGAAGCCAGCCGGAATAGTTATCTCTCCGGGTCCGGGCCGCCCTGAATCAGCGGGCATGTCGATTCCCGTTATAAAACATTTTTCCGGGAAAATACCGATTCTAGGTGTATGCCTCGGTCATCAGGCAATAGCAACCGTTTTCGGAGGATCAGTCGTTTCGGCAAAAACACTCATGCACGGGAAGGTCTCATCAGTAAAATCCGACGGTAAAACAATTTATGATGGCATTCCAAACCCTTTTAAGGCCATGCGCTATCACTCCCTTGCCGTATCGCGGGAAAATTATCCCGAGTGCCTTGAAATAAGCTCCGAATCGGAAGAAGGTGAAATCATGGGAATAAGGCACCGCATCCATAAAACCGAAGGAGTCCAGTTTCACCCCGAATCAATAATGACTTCGGTCGGTAAGCGGCTGCTGAGGAATTTTTTGAATGGAATTGCATAGTGAATAGTGAACTGTGAATAGTGAACAGCTATAAAACTGAGGGCTGAAGGCTGCGGGTTACAGGTGGATAGGCTATAGGCTAAAAACCTTCAGTCTAAAATGCTTTAGCCTGAATGCGATATTCGATGTCCGATATCCGATATTCGATGTCCGATATTCTTAAAGAGAGGATACAACCATGTTCAGAGAAAATCTTAAAAAAATTATTGAAAGAAAGGATCTTTCGGAAACCGAAATGACTCAGATGATTGCCGATATTTTTTCAGGGGAAATCACAGATGCTCAGGTTGGCGCCTTCATGGCAGCCCTTGCCACAAAGGGGGAAACCTTTGAAGAGCTTGCTGGCGCTGCTTCCGCCATGCGCAAAAAAGCGCGACGCATACAGACATCCGCAAAAACTGTAGTCGATACCTGCGGCACAGGAGGAGACGGAGCGAAGACTTTCAACATCTCAACTACGAGCGCCTTTGTTGTGGCCGGCTGCGGTGTTACAGTAGCAAAACATGGAAACCGCTCCGTTTCGAGCGCGTGCGGAAGCGCTGACCTTCTTGAAGCTCTTGGCATCAAGCTCGATACAGTACCCGAGATCGTCGAAGAGGCGATCCGGGATATCGGAATAGGATTTCTTTTCGCTCCTCTTTACCACGGAGCAATGAAATATGCAGCAAAAGCAAGAAAAGAGATAGGTATAAGGAGCATATTCAACATGCTCGGCCCCCTTACGAATCCGGCTTCAGCGAACTGCCAGCTTCTCGGGGTTTATGCTCCTGAACTTACCGAGATGTTCGCGCAGGCTCTTAAAATTTTGGGCACCAAAAGAGCCTTTGTTGTTCACGGGCATGACGGCCTGGATGAAATCTCCGTCTGCGCTCCTACCAGAATTTCGGAATTAAATTACGGCATGATACGCACCTATGATATCAATCCGGAACAGTTTTTCGGTGAAACTGCAAAAGCTGGCGATCTTGCGGGCGGAAGTCCGGGCGATAATGCCGATATCACGAAAAGTGTGCTAAACGGTGAAAACGGCCCTAAGCGAAACATAATTCTTATAAACTCTTCAGCGGCTCTTGTTGCAGCCGGTAAAGCGCTGAATCTGAAGGAAGGAATCTTACTTGCAGAAAATTCTATAGACAGCGGTGCCGCAACAGCAAAGCTATACTCACTGATTCGATTCACACAGGAAAACGGGTAATGGATTTTTTAGCAAAAATAGTCGAGCATAAAAAAATCGAGATCGAAGAAAAAAAGAAACTTGTTTCAGAAAGACTGCTGCGTGATAAGGCAATAAATTTAAAAAAACGCCCTTTCATGAAAAAATTATCGAAACCGGGAACCTCAGGAATAAACATAATAGCTGAGATCAAACGCGCTTCTCCATCAAAAGGCTTTTTACGAACCGATCTTGATCCGGCTTTATATGCCGCTGAATATGAAAAGGGAGGAGCTGCCGCCATATCCGTTCTGACAGACAGGTATTTTTTCATGGGAAACACTGATGACTTAATCGCAGCGAGAAGATCATCCGACCTTCCTGTCTTGAGAAAGGATTTTATAATATCCTCATACCAGATTTATGAAACATCAGCCATTGGAGCTGATGCCGTTCTTCTGATTGTCAGGATCCTTTTGGAAAACCAGCTTAAAGATTATATAGCTCTTTGCGATCATCTGAAACTCGAAACTCTCGTCGAAGTGCACTCCGAGAAAGATCTTGAGATTGCCACAAATGCGGGCGCCCGGCTGATAGGAATAAACAACAGAAATCTAAATTCCTTCGAAACTGATCCGGAAAATGCCGTGCGAATCTCGAGGCTACTTGAACCAGAACAGATTGCGGTTGCAGCAAGCGGAATAACGGGAAGAGAGGATATAGAGAAAAATCTTTCATCAGGTATATTTAATTTTTTGATAGGTGAAAGCATTGTAAGATCAGGCAAACCAGCAGATTTTATCAAATCTCTTTCAACTAAAGGAACTTGATGATGTTAAAAAACTCTCAAACCCGTCATTCCAGTTTTTCAATTTGTTCCGGACTCCCGTTCCCCGATCGGAGTCGAGGACAAGCTTCACGGGAGTGACGGGGTTTTCTACTTTTTAATAAACTATCAAAATTACCCGACATGACAAATGATAAAAAGCATATATTTGACGGATTGAAATATACCCCGCAGGTAAAGATATGCGGCCTCACTGAAATAGATGCCGCCGTTAAATCTGTGGAACTCGGAGCGGATGCCATAGGGCTTGTTTTCCATTCCAAAAGTCCCAGATTCGTTACTAACGACATAGCGCGTGAAATATGTCTTGCCCTTCCGGAAAAGGTTGTTAAAGTTGGGATTTTTGTCGATGAAACATTCGCGTCAATAATGCAAAAAGTTGAAAGATGCGGCATAAACGCAATACAGCTTCACGGGGATGAACCGCCCGAATTAGCTGAAAGTCTTATAAAGGAAAACCTTATTGTCATAAAGGCACTCTTCCTTGAAAAAAAACCGTTCTTTGAGGATGCGTTAAATTATAACGCATCTGCATTTTTAGCCGAATGCGGAAAAGGAGCCCTCCCCGGCGGAAATGCACTGTCGTGGGATTGGGATAAGGCTGGAAAGATAAGTGAAAAACATCCGCTCATCCTCGCAGGGGGACTCACTACCGAAAATGTATCCCGTGCATTATCCCTTTGTCTTCCCGATGCTGTTGATGTCAGCTCCGGAGTTGAGTCAGCTCCCGGGATAAAGGATATTGAAAAAGTAAAACTTTTTATCAGAAAAGTGGCGGAATCTTCATCCGCAAAAAAAATACGGAGGATTTTTTAATGCCTAAGAAAACAAAAGCCTCAGTCTATCCCGATTCAAAAGGCCATTTCGGCCGATACGGAGGACGTTACGTCGGAGAGACTCTCATGCCGGCCATTATTGAGCTTGAAGAGGCTTACGACAGATTTTCATCCAATAAAAGCTTCAACAAAGAACTTGATTATCTTCTGGAGAAATATGCGGGACGCCCTACTCCGCTATTTCACGCGAAAAGGTTGAGCGATCATCTGAAAGGGGCATCCATATTTTTAAAACGGGAAGATCTCGCTCATACCGGCGCGCATAAGATCAACAATACGCTGGGACAGGCCCTTCTTGCCAAATGGATGGGGAAAAAGAAGGTCATTGCTGAAACCGGCGCCGGACAGCACGGAGTGGCAACTGCTACCGCGGCGGCTCTTTTCGGAATGGAATGCCGTGTATTCATGGGAACCGAGGATATAAAAAGACAGGCGCCGAATGTTTTGCGCATGGAGCTTCTCGGAGCAAAGGTTGTGCCGGTCGAGTCCGGAACAGGCACGTTGAAGGACGCCATGAATGAAGCTCTGCGCTACTGGGTTGGCGCCGTAACAGACACCTTTTATATAATCGGTTCGGTTGCGGGACCGCATCCATATCCTGTGATGGTTCGCACCTTTCAGAAAATCATAGGAATAGAGGCGAAAAAACAGATTATTGATATGACCGGCCGCCTTCCTGATTTGCTTATCGCCTGTGTGGGCGGGGGAAGTAACGCGATGGGCCTTTTCTATCCTTTTATGGATGACCCGGTTAAGATGACAGGGGTTGAGGCCGCCGGGAAAGGCATCTCATCGGGCAAACACGCCGCAACCCTGGGAGAAGGTTCAGTTGGAGTGCTGCACGGTTCAAAATCATACGTTCTTCAGGACAAAGATGGGCAAATAGTAGAAGCCCATTCGATATCGGCTGGACTCGACTATCCGGGCGTAGGGCCGGAGCATTCCCTGCTTAAAGACTTGAAAAGAGCGGAATATGTTTCAATCGAAGATGACCAGGCTCTACATGCCTTCAAAACACTCTGCAGACTGGAAGGCATAATACCAGCACTAGAGAGCTCACACGCGTTGGCATACGCGATGAAGCAGGCTCCAATGATGAAGAAGAAGGACATTATAATCGTCAATCTTTCCGGAAGAGGAGATAAGGATCTTGGGATTGTATCACAGCATGTAGAGAAGTGAACAGTGAATAGTGAATAGGCAACAGGCAATAGAAAAATATCAAAGTTATAATACGCCACACCGATTGGCGGACTTTTGGGATCCAGGATGCAAGAAATTGGTTTCTGGTTTCAAATTTGTTGTTTCTTGTTAAATCATAAACCAGAGACCACAAACCAGAGACTATATACGAAGTCCGAAATTCGATTTTCGATGTCCGTTATTCGACATTCGATGTCCGATGTCCGATATTCAACCTTCGATTAAAGGAGAATCAACAAGTAATGAAAACAAAAAGAATTGAAAAAACTTTCGCCGATTTGAGGCGGAAAAACGAAAAAGCGCTTGTCGGATTTCTTTCAGCGGGAGACCCTGATATTAAAACCTCGCTTAAAATAATCGAATCGATGTGCAAAGCAGGTATAGACATCATGGAACTCGGAATCCCTTTTTCGGATCCGACGGCTGACGGGCCAGTAATCCAAAGATCATCCGCAAGGGCTTTAAAAAACGGAGTGAATATAGCAGCGGTTCTTGAAATGACACGAAAGATAAGAAACTTTTCCGATATCCCGGTTATTCTTTTCACCTACTACAACCCGGTACATTCCTATGGCGCGGTTGCTTTTTACAATGACGCGCTGAATGCTGACGCTGACGGAGTTCTAGTTGTGGACCTTCCGCCCGAGGAATCAGATGAAATGACATCTAAGTGGCCGGGAAACGAACTTGCGCTCATACGCCTCGTTGCGCCGACAACACTTCGTGATAGAATGGAAAAAATAGCCTCGTCGGCATCAGGATTCATATATCTTGTTTCAAAAACAGGGGTAACCGGAAGCGACGGACTTGATACGGATGATATCGCCGTTCACGCGAAACTTCTGCACTCTGTCACAAGGCTGCCGGTATGTGTCGGCTTTGGAATCAGCACCCCTGATGATATAAAAAGAATAGCGCCTCATGCGGACGGAATAGTTATAGGAAGCGCCTTTGAGCGCATAATCGAGGAAAATCCCGGCAATCCCGGCATAGCAAAGATTCTGGGAAAAGAAGTAAAAAGACTTAAAACGGCAACAAAATAAACGCTTATTTAACAGGATCTACAGGATTGACAGGATGATTTATCGGACCGCTCCTGAAGAGCGGCCCGAAGCAAGCATCCGATATGCGGAGACTTGTAAAAGCGACCGATAACTCCGCAGGTTAAGTCTTCTATTTTCACCGGATCGTATTTCTCACAGCAGGCAATGTCTTATTATCCGACCCGCCTCAGGCGGCAGTCAAGATCCTGTCCATCCTGTTAATCCTGTCTAAATATCTTTTACTACTTTTTCCAACCGCCGATAAGGTGCATGTGAAGATGGAATATTACCTGGCCGCCTCCTTTTTCAACATTGAAAAGGAGCTTGTATCCGGATTGCGAAATATCCTCTTTTTCGGCCATCATCTTGCCGGCCATTATCATATCCGATACGATCTTCGCGTCACTTTCCGCCAGATCGTTTACGCTTCTGATATGTCTTGCCGGAACAATCAGAATATGAACCGGGGCGTGGGGGTTTATGTCCCTGAAAACAACGAGGTCGTCATTTTTATAAAGGAAAGTAGTCGGAATCTCTCCGTTTACAATCTTGCAGAAAATACAGTCTTTTTCCATCCGGGCATCCTCCGTTATTAGACAGTTATATCAGAAGATTATTTGTTACCGACTTACCCATAAACAGATCCTTTGTCAAGTCCGATACTTCTATGACTGTTAATTCTTTAAGAATTGAATACTTGAACCGGAACAGTGAGCGCATTCCCGCCGAAGGTCCGACACGGCGGACTTGCGACGGGGTTAGCGAGCGAATTAAAAACAGATTATATTCCTTACGGTCGAAGATTCCCCGTTCGTTCTGTGGCGGGGAGCTTCAATTCATTTTGATATTTTCATTAAATACGAATATATGAATATGAAATTAATAGGCAGTTCTTCATGCTCAGAAAGTTAGTAAAAAGCAACCGGGTTGCCATACAAAAGAAAATTATACCTGTTTGGGGCCTAAAACAGGATGATTATTTTGATATCCTTATTGATAATAATATTAAACGTTTTGAAATTTATTATTGATTCAGATCATGCGCAGGATTCCATCCATCAAAACCTGTGAATCGAATGTAACCTTTTAACTTGTTTTGCGTTAAATTATATCATGTGAACACATTAAAAGATTTCTATAACCGGCATAGGCGGAAATTTTTGACTTACCTCATTCGACGCTCGGGTGATTATCAATTAGCCTGCGACATAATGCAGGAGAGCTTTCTTCGTCTTTATGAAAAATACACTGCGGAAAACTATACACCGCAGTTGCTGTATACGATCGGCAGAAACCTTGTACTTGATTCTTTGCGCAGGAGGAAATGGAATCCAACCGCTTTGGAGGATGGTGATCAACCGGTTGAAAGCCAAGAGCACTATTTCATGGTGCGTGATGAGTATCGTCGGGTGTTAGCTGCTATGCAGCAACTTGAGGATGATGAAAGAGACCTGCTTTCTCTCGTTGTGAGCAGTGAAATGTCCTATCGTGAGCTGGCGCAAATAGCGGGGATCAGCGAGGCTAATGTCAAAGTAAAGATCCATCGCGCCCGAAAAAAGCTCAGGGCGTACCTTAAGGTGGAAAAAAATGAATGATAACCTGATTAGCATGTATATTGACAACGAACTCAGCCTGGATGACAAGATTTATTTTGTTGAAACAATTCATAAGGATGAAGACTTCAAAGATGATACAGTAGACTTTCTCCAACAGGAAAAGCTCGTACGTTCGGAAGTCGTCGACCATATTCCGACACTCAACATAAAAAAGCACAGCAACGCCTGGCATCTTAAGCTGTTCCGGCCGTTTGTCGCAACCTCTGCTGGATTGATTGCAGCAGCAATCCTGTTTATTGTTTTCTACCCTCGTCAGGAAAATCTGCAACAGCCACACCGTTTCGTGATTTATCAACCGGGCGCGCAACAAGTCGAGCTTGCCGGCAGTTTCAGCGGTTGGGAAAGAATCCCCCTGAAACTTTCCGGCCAAAGCGGTTACTGGGAAACAACGATAGATCTTCCCGAGGGAGAACACCGTTTCAGCTACATCATAGAGGGAAACCGGAGGCTGACCGACCCTACGATAGCGGCGCGCGAAATAGATGATTTTGGCGGAGAAAACTCCATTCTCAGGGTTAAATTGTGAATATGAAGCGAAAAATCGTCCTGGTTTTGGCGGCATTCTTCGTGACAGGTGGGTGCGCCAGGCATTACCACTCGTTCAATAATGGCCATATCGAAATGTATTTGGCGGCACCGAAGGCAAAGTCAGT
Source organism: Desulfobacterales bacterium (assembly GCA_046485065.1). Lineage (GTDB taxonomy): Bacteria > Desulfobacterota > Desulfobacteria > Desulfobacterales > RPRI01 > RPRI01. The sequence goes on from JAWOHP010000054.1 coordinate 10,290, forward strand.
AGTCTTAGTCATCTCCGGTGATCAATTCCGGCAGGTTCAAGCCCTGCAAGATGATTCCGGTATATGGAAAGTAGCACTGAACCGATTGAATGAATTCAAATACTTTTATCTGGTGGACGGCAAGGCATATCTGCCGGATTGCCTCCTCCGGGAAAACGACGATTTCGGATCGAATAATTGTATTTTTTCACTGATAGAGAATAAATGAGGTTAAACGCACCATGAGTTATACGAAAATTATTTTAACAACCATCGTGCTTCTTGCGGTAGGTATTTTTCTCCTGGCCTCCACGGTATTTGCGGATGCAGTAGAACAAGGCCTGTCCCAGATACCCGCAACAATTAAGGACCGTACCCGCGAAATGATTCAAAAAGGCATCCCTAGCGAGGATGCTATTCAACTCATACATGCGATGAAAACCAATCGCTTCCATGAAGAACAGATACTTAAAGCCCAAAATATCGTTCTTGAGACGCAAAGCAGAGGACTTCCAGCAAAACCTGTCATCAACAAGGCTCTTGAGGGCATGGCCAAACATGTGGATCCTGAACGGATCTTGCAGGCCATGGAAGCTGTGAGAACCCGTTACGCTTTTGCTTTCGATAACGTCCGGTCCATAGCCAAAAACACGGAGCAAATAGGACGACTGGGTAACATGCTCGCCGAAAGCCTCGCAGCCGGCCTTAAAGAGTATGATGCATTACAGATAATTACCCAGTTACGAGAACAGTCACTAAAAATAAATCGGGACCAGATAAACGAACTGGCCGCAGTGTGTCTCGCAATGGCACGTGATATGTCAAGACTCGGAGTCTCTTCCTCACTGTCCTCTCAGGTAATATCCGGTGCAATCTCCAAAGGGCTTAACGCAGCCAGCATCGCGAACATGCATCAGACCCTGATAGCTAAATCTCAGACTAATTCTGCTCAAGTTGTTTCCCAGGGACTCATGCACGACATGCAGTACGGACAGTCTTCAAAGGAGTCGGGCAGTCAGGCAGGAGAGCAGTCAGGGCACGGTGGCCAGAGCGGATCTGCTGGATCAGGAGGCGCTGGCGGCAGCGGTGGTGGCAGCGGTGGTGGTGGTGGAGCGGGAGGCGGAGGCGGCGGTAACAAATAATTATGTCATTTGGTTACAGCGTATCTTGCCTCCAGGTATTTTTTTTGTAACTTCACTCAGACATGTGCGTTAAGCAAACAAGAGATACTGATTGATAAGCGGAAGTTGTTTTGTTCATGAAAATGATAAAAACTGAGGATTCCTCAGTAGTGTTCAAGGAAGAGAGTTTATATATTATAAAAGAAAGGAATTATATTATGAAAAGACTAATGTTCATCGGTTGTTTGCTCTTGGCGCTCATTATGGTTACATCTCCCCTATCAGCGGCAGGCGGGGGAGGTGGTGGTGGCGCAGGAGGAGGAACAGGAGGTGCCGGCGGTGGTACAGGAAGTGGCGGCGGTACAGGAGACGGCGGCGGTACAGGAGACGGCAGCTGTGACGGCAGTGGGTCAGGCAATGGCGCAGGGACGGGCAGTGGTAGCGGGGTTGGAGCTGGTTCTGGTGTTGCTTCAGGATCAGGCATTGGCCCCGGGCCAGAAGCCTCTATCGGCCCTGGGCCTAATGCCTCCATAGGGCCGCCTGGTCCGAATGCTTCTTTTGGCCCTGGAACCAATGCTTCGATTGGTTTTCGTAACAATGCCCGGACAGGCCCCGGTGGCACTGTGGGTCATGGAGCTGGTTATGGCCCAGGCGATGGAACAGGGAATCAAGGATTGGGACCGCAAGACGGCACTGGCTTTGGATCTCCAAAATAGCACTTTAAATTATATCGCAAAACGCCCGCATGTAAACTTCCGTTCGTTATGTGAAGAAGACGGAGGTCTTGACGGCCCGGTTTGCCGACTTGCGCATGTTTACTTCGATCATCTCCTGATAGCTCGTTAGCGGAAATTTATGCGTAACCATCTCATGGAGGCGCACACGGCCCGAGGCGGAGAACCTGAGAGCCGTCTCGAAGACATGTTCCTGTCTGCCGTCGACTAGGTTAACACCGTGCGCATATACCCCCTTGATAGTCTGGAGCTTCAGCCAAAGCGGCGTTAAATCGAACTTGACCTCGTCCCCGATACCCACAACGCTCAGAGTTCCGCCCCCGGCCATGGACCGCATTGCCGCCCGTAGTGTGTCGGTATGCCCGACACAGTCGAAGATCCTGGTAAAACCGCCCATGAGGATGCTTTTCCCCAAGATGGGCTTGTAAGATTCTGCGCCGGTAATCTGAATAGCAGCACCGGCAATGTCTCCGTCCGTAACTATATGGTCGGCGCCCGCTCTGACCGCCAGCTCAGCATGAAAGAGCGAGGGCTCGACCACGGTAATCGAACAGGAAATCCCGAAAGCCCTGATAGACTGAACAATCAGGTTTCCTATGACCCCGCCTCCAATGACGAGCACCTTGTCATCAGCAACAGGCCGGTTATCCATAACAGCCTGCAGCGTCACGCCAAGAGGCTCCGTCATGGACGCTGTTTCGGGAGAAATCCCTTCCGGCAGCTTGTATATCTGGCTTTTGTGAGCAACCAGATACGGAGCAAACCCGCCTCCTATATCCCTGCATATTCCCGTGAACATCCCGGGCGAGAGATGACCCTTTGCGGTATTCTCACAACTGCCTGGCCTGCCGGACCGGCAGCTTGGGCATGCAGGATTTATCCCGCGGGCTGTACACGTCAGACCTGGAGACACCGTAACACGATCCCCTATTTTAAGATCCGTCACTCCCTTTCCGATTTCGACGATCTCCCCGCATAACTCATGTCCGAGAACACATGGAAAGGAGGTAAAAGGCGAGGCTGTGGGCGAATCTTTAAGGAAAATCAGGCTCTGATCTGAGCCGCAGAACCCGCAAAGCAAAGTCCGGAGCTTCACCCAGTCAGGCCCCGGAAGGGCTGGTTCAGCAATATCGACCAATCTGATCGTTGCGAGAGGTCCTTTGTAGAAGAGGAATGGAAAGAGCGCTCCCAGGGGTTTAAGAACAAGAAACTTCGCAGCGGATGCTGAAAATTGCAGTGCTTTCATAAAACCTCCGGTATTTTGCGATCAAAACTCAAATATCCACGGTTTCAAGTGTCACTCCAGTTTAAGAGCCTGATAGAAGATCACCGACGCCGGGCTCATCACGTTCGGATCTGTCACCACATTAATGCAGGCGGGCTTCCCGGATTCTATCGCCCGTTTCACAGCGGGGATGATCTCCTCATCTTTTGTAACGAATTCGCCATGGCCACCGAGCCCCTCAACCATTTTATCGTAACGTCGAAGACCCAGCTCCGTGCACTGAAGCCTGTCTTTTCCGATCGACAACTCCTGTCCGTGCTTGACCATACCCCACGCGCAGTCGTTGTTGATTATGCAGATGACCTGGATGTTGTGGCGGAGCATGGTATCGAATTCCATCGCGTTTAATCCGAAAGAACCGTCACCATTAAGCAGCACCACCGGTTTCTCAGGATGAGCAAGTTTGGCTGCCATGGCAAATGGAATCCCGGGGCCAAGGCATCCGAGCAGACCTGACGAGGTTCCCACCACTCCGGCCTTTAGTTTCGACATAAAATGAACCAGCCCGAAATAAACCGTGTCACCGCCGTCACTCACATAGTAAGCGTCATCACCTACAACTTTTTGTATCTGGGCAACAAGGCGTATGGGGTGAATTGGATCGGACGGAGTCTCCCTCGCCTTCATCTCGGATTCTGTGAAAGTTGCCGACGCTGCGCGCAGCGTTTTCAGCCAGGCGCTGCGATCATTTTTCTCCACATGCAAAATGAGTTGGGTCAGCACTGAATTTATGTCCCCCACAAGCCCAGCGTCTGCCTCCCTGTTTCGGTCTATCTCGTGCGGATCGATATCAATCCTCACGATCTTTGCTGATGCCGGAATCGCTGCCCCTGACTGAAGCAGCCAGTTGAGACGCAGGCCGGCGATTACTACAAGGTCTGCCTGCGCCAGTGTCACCATCATCCCTATGTTGCCGACGTCCCAGATAGACTGGGGGTGGTTGTCGGGAAGCTCTCCCCTTCCATAATTCATCAGAATAAAGGGGATTCCCGTCTTCTCAACGAACTGTTTGAGCGCATCACCGCAGCGGCTGAATCCAACGCCGCTTCCTCCGAGAAAGAGCGGCTGTTTTGCGCCGTTTATGAGCTCCGCCGCCTGTTTAAGGGCAGCATCATCTGGATGTACCGTGTATTTCCTCGTGGGATTCTTCGGCAGCGGCGCTTCCTCATCCGGTATGCTGATGTTCAGAATATCGGGCGGAAGTTCAAGAAATACCGGCCCCGGCCTTCCCATGGCAGCGTATCTGAACGCCATTGAAAGATATTCTGGTATGCGCCTGGTCTCATAACAGGTGGCGGCCCATTTAGTGATTGGTTTTACCATGTCAATCTGGTTCATCTCCTGAAGCGCGCCTTTTAAGTCTTCCTTAATCGGGTGCTTTCCGCACAGCACTACCAGCGGGGCGTTGTCGAGATAGGCGTTGGCAATGCCGGTCAGCGCGTTGGTGAAGCCGGGACCTGCGGTTACAAGGCACACGCCCGTCTGTCCGGCATAGACCGACCACGCGTGGGCTGCCATCGCAGCCGCCTGCTCGTGACGCACGTCGATCGCGCGTATTTGGTACTGCGTGAATCCGTCAAGTATCGCCTCAATGTGCCCGCCGGAAAGGGCAAACACAGTTTCAATGCCTTCAACTTCTTTCAGATACCGAGCGACAAGATGACCGCCTTTAATTGCCATGAAAAACCTCCTTTGAGAAATAATGCGTTACATATGAGTTAAACAAACCCGGTCAAGAAGAAATCATCCCATAACCAGCTTCACGCCGTCGGTAAACCACTGAAGATAGGGAACCATGCCTTCAACGCGCACTTTTCCTTCAGCGGCCGCCCTGAATGTATCGGCATCACCGGTTTTTGATGTCATTACCCTAAATGCCGTCGCAGCATCCGCCCAGATCAGCGCGACATCAGATTGATAGTTAGCGCCGTTCATCGAAGAGAAAGCTCCTTTATCAAATATAAAAAGACGGCCGCTTTTACCGTCGGCCGTTTTAATCAGGACCCTGATCTGCATTATGCCCAGATGCTTTCTGTATGCATTGTTTTTTTTCGCGGCAGCTTTCAGTTTCTGTGATAGAACAAAAAGTAGCAGTATAAACTTCATCTCAACCTCCAGGAGTTTAATGTATGATATCGACATCACCGGTTAGACGGGCAACGTGCATCATGAAATTTTTATGGAAAACCGGTATTCCGGCGAGTTTGCTTTCTATTATCTCGGAGATGATCCCGCAGGTGGAAACCGTATCCATATACGCGTACTTCGTCACGGCGCCTCCGACTGTTTTGATTACGCCGGATTGTATCACACCTACCCCCGCCGATTTCATCTGCTCAAGTTTCTTATCGAATCCCGTGACCATGGCACCTATGTGGTGAAGCCCGCCGCCCTGTTTATTCATGATATCCGAATAAATGCATTCCCTGTCCGTCAGCATCTGTATAAGCTCAATCTCCAGGCCGCCGCTGAATGCGAGAGCTATGTCAAGCTTAAGAGAAAAGGATTCTCCCTTGAATATGACATCGTTTGATTTTGTCTTAGACCGGAACCATGGCTTGATATCAAGAATTTTTGAATAATAGCGCACAGCTTTTCCGATATCCGGAACCACTATGCCGATCTGGCTTACTTTTGAAAGCTTAACTCCATTCATCTTCTCCAGACCATCAACGTTCATGCAGCCCTCCATTCTCATGGGCCGCCAAATAAGCCACCACATTGAAGCTCCCTGTAGCAAGGCTACAGGAAGTCATCGACCGTAGAGAATAGTTTCTGTTTTTAATTCACTCGCTAACTCCACCGCAAGCAGCGGAGAATCATCTCTTTTTCAGTTCAAACTGTAAAATTTTACATCCATCGTAACCATATAAAACATCAATGTTTTCATGCGGAGTTCCTCACAGCCATTTTCGCTTTTTGAAAATAGCCAGCATGGTCAATCCAATTGCTGCCATCACTCCCAAAAGTCCGAAATAACCCCAACCCCATTTTAATTCAGGCATATTTTCAAAGTTCATACCATAGATTCCGGCGATAAAGGTGAGAGGAATAAAAATGGTGCCGATGATGGTTAGCACCTTCATGACCTCGTTCATTCGATTGCTGGTGCTGGATAGAAACGTGTCATGCATGCCGCCAATGATGTCCCGATATGTCTCAACCATGTCAATAATCTGGATTGTGTGGTCATAGAGATCACGCAAGAATATTTTAGTGGATTTGCCGATCAGCCGCGATCCGCTTTTTTCCATGGCTGCAATTTCTTCCCGCAGCGGCCAGACCGCTTTGCGCAGAAACACGACTTCGTGTTTCAGTCTATGAATTTCCTTCATGTGCGTCGTCTCAGGCGCTTTCAGAATTTCATCATCAATTTTCTCAATGTAATCACCCAGTTTTTCAAGGGAAACAAAATACTCATCCACCACACCATCCAGAATGGCGTATGCCAGATAATCCACGCTTTCACTCCGGATCCTTCCTTTATTCGAACGAATCCGCTGTCTGACAGGTTCAAGCACATCGCCTTCGATCTCCTGAAATGAAATGACATACTTATCGCCGAGAATGACACTGACATTCTCATGCGTAATCGCGTTTGCCTTTTCATCATAGCTCAACATCTTTAGGGCAAAGAAAATGTAGTTTTCGTATTCTTCGGCCTTAGGGCGTTGACTGGTATTGGAAATGTCTTCCATAGTTAGCGGATGCAGGCTGAATAGCTCTGCCAGAGTTTTAATCGTGTTGACGTCATGGATACCATTGACATTAATCCAGGTGATCTCGGAGATCTCCTTCACTCGCGAACAATCGTCCAGGCTCGCATCACGAATTTCTTCCAAGCGCTCCATAGAGTATATCATAATGTCAATTCTGACAGCATCCTGCTTCCGCTCTCCCACAAAAACAGGTGTTCCGGGCGGCAGTCCGGCTTTCTTCCCCCTCCTGAACATCTTACGCTCTTTGTTTTGTCGATTTTCTTTCATAGAACCTCATTTTAGCCAGGCCAAGCCCATCTGATAGTGACACGGATTAAATTTCTCATGGCTGTGGATTCAATTTAAACTGGTGCACTTTGAACTTGAATTTGCCTTATATTCGATAACCCGGCCGGCTCCCTCCGTCTCACACTCAGATATGTCCATCTTTTATCCTATTACTGTTACTGCTGTTGACTTACATAACGATTCCTCAGGATTTTTCTAAACTTAAGTTATAACAGGCATTTCGAATATTCCCCCATATGTATACAATTAGCAGTAAAAATAAAGGCTTCCTTTGAATGGACTTTTAGAATACGGAGCATACCGGAGCCAATATCAATTTATACACTGGTGAATGTCCCTGATACATAATGCTATTCGCGGCTTGAAGAGGAATTCTCTGTTTCACGGAATATTTTTTGACAGATGCTTTCAATCCGATCATTTTTTTACCCGCAAAAAGTAAGAAGAAAATTTTAAACGGCCGGTAATAGCTTGTCCGTGTTCAAGGCATGGTTCTATCGTTCTCTTCCTTCTCGAACAATGTCAACTAGTTCCTGAGTCGTGATATTTGCTTTAATTGATGGAACATCTAAAGGTGAAGAAGCAATTTTTTCCGGAACCAATGCAAAAGTTCGTCCGTCTTTCCTTTGAATTAGAACCTTGCCTGTATTTTCAGCCTGATCAAGAACTATAGACAATTTTTGCCGGGCTTCTGAATACGTATAGACCTGCATTTTTAAACCTCCATGATTGCAACGTTAATTTCTTTAGCAGCTGCTAATAACCTTCGATCCAATGTCAGTAAAGGCGCTTTGTGCCTGATAGCACAATCCAAAAAATAAGCATCGTATGCATACATCTTGGTTTGCCTGGATATCTTTAAGGCATTAACAAAATCTGGCTCAACATACCGAAGGGGAATATTTACGAATATTGCAAAGCCCTTTTTGGCTTCATCAAGTGTCAATTTGCCCTGTTTAAACATTGCCGAGAAGGCATTACCGATTTCCCACGGAATAGAGCCTGGTCCTATGAGTGTATTGCCAGTTGTCAATTCAACGACCCTTCTGCGTTCGGGCTCACCAACAATAACTGTAATCAAAGCAGATGTGTCAATTACAATATCCATACTCACCTCTATAATATGAATTACTGACAATTGTACAACAGTAATATTATTTGTCAAATCATAAGAAATAGAACGATGTTTAGATTAATGCGCAGGCGCGGAGTTTCAGTTTTCGATCCGTATAATCCGCCGTTGCTGTGGCAATGATTGCAGCGATACATCTTACAATATTTTATCTTTGTGTCTTTTGGAATAATTTATCCCGGATATCGTAACCGTCTTCAAGCAATAGATAACAATTTCCGGATAACACTGGTGCATGTATATAATGCGCCAAAAAGAACGCATGAAAATTCTGATGGGTCTGCTGAAATGCGGGTGTAAAAGACCACAATAAGAGAGATTTGTCAATGAGTTATAGAAAATAAAGCGAGAGGCGTAAGGCGTAAGAACGGAAAAAAAGGATTCGAGGGTTCAAGTGGCTTGAAGGGATCATTCATTCAGCATTTAGATTTTTTAATATCCTCTTCGCCAACGGTTCTTTTATCTCGATGTGCCGGGGAATTGCTTCGATAACCCCGCTTTTCGGATTAATCCAAAGGGAATGAGAGCTGCCTTCACGCTTAAGGTAGCAACCTGCAATTCTCAGTCTGCGCTCAAGTTCACGGCGTTTCATCCAATCAGTACCGTCTCCCGAATAGCATCGTCAGGAAGCCCGCGCAGTATATCCGCTTTTCGGTCTTCTAGAATAAACTCAATGGCCTGCCTCAAATTATCTTTGGTTTCCTGTATAGTATCGCCCTGTCCGTTGGCGCCGGGTACCTCCGGACAAATAGCCCAATAACCGCCCTCGGGCGCTGCCTCTATAATTGCTGTAAATTCGGCTTTCATTTTATCCTCTTTTTTATCTATTTGTTTTGATTATATATTACAGATAGTTGGATGGCGGCATACGGAGATCGTTGCTAACCGTTGCTGCGTCAATCTGTATCAAACATTTTATCGCCCGTTTCATAACGTCGGGCGGAAAACGTTTGGATTTACCTGTTAAATAAAAACGTTCAGTTTCAGTATCTTCATAGCTCCTAATTATTAGTAATGATATAAACTATTTGTTTATGTTCGTCAAGCTGAAAACCTCCATACGAAAAACAGAGGCAGACTGATGAGGCGTTTGATCAAATGGATTCATGATAATGCAGAATACGGAATAGACCTTTTATTCATGGATTGCGGCCCCATTCCCCTTTCAGCGTCGGCACCGCAAGTGATTTTTTTAACTGCTTCAGAAAAAGGCTTCTTGGAATCTCTCTTGCCCCGAAGCGTTTTAAGTGCCCTGTTGAAACCTGGCAGTCGATAAGATCAAAAGAGTTTTGGGCAAGATATTTTACAAGGCAGGCAAATGCGACCTTCGATGCGTTGCTTTCAAGAGTAAACATCGATTCTCCGAAAAAACACCTTCCGAGCGAAACGCCGTAAAGGCCGCCTGCAAGAGTCCCGTCTTTCCATGCTTCAACAGAATGGGCATAACCCGATTCATGAAGTGCGCGGTACGCATCTATCATTTCTGGAAGAATCCAGGTTCCTTCACTTTCCCTTCGCCCGGCAAGTGCGCACAATTTGATAACCTGCCCGAAATCCGCATCAAAAGTGACATCGAATACACCCTTATTAATGATTTTTTCAAGGCTCTTTGAAATTCTTACTTCATCCGGATAGAGAACAAGACGCGGATCGGGCGACCACCAGAGTATAGGTTCACCTTCCGAATACCAGGGGAATATTCCTAAACTGTAGGCGAGAAGGAGCCTCTCCTGGCAGAGATCGCCTCCTACTGCAAGAAGGCCGGTTTTGTCGGCAAGCTGCGGGGGAGGAAAAACTATCTCTTCGGTCAGGCGGTATACAGGCATCGGGGGTTATGCTTTAGATATAAGTTTCAAGTTGCAAGTGAAGTCGAATATCGGAAATCGAATTTCGAAGTACGATGTTCGATGTACGAAGTTCGGCTTTTCACTATTCACTTCTTATTTTCCTGAACAAAATCAAAAGAAGGTTTGTCGCCGGAAAGATCCATGCTGACGCTGCCGCCTTTCCGAAGCTTGCCGAAGAGGATCTCGTCTGCAAGAATATCCTTTATCTCTGTCTGAAGCACCCTTGCAAGCGGCCTTGCTCCGTATCTCGGATCATGCCCCTTGCTTGCAAGCCAGGTTCTTAATGCGCCGGAGTATGAGAGTGAAATTTTTTTCACCGCAAGCTGCTCTTTAAGCTCTTTCATGAACTTATCGACCACTAGTTCCATTATTTCCGGAGTAAGGGGTTTAAAATTGATTATATCGTCAAGCCGGTTTCTGAATTCGGGGCTGAAAATGTTTTCGACCGCCTTTTTCCCTTTGCTTTCCGGGTCATACCTGACCTCTCCGAAACCTATTGTCTGCGCGCTCATTTCACGCGCTCCGGCATTTGACGTCATGATTATTACCACATTCCTGAAATCAGCCTTCTTCCCGTTGTTGTCCGTAAGCGTCGCATGATCAAGAACCTGGAGAAGGATATTGAAAAGATCCGGATGGGCCTTTTCTATTTCGTCGAAGAGCAGGACACAGTGCGGGTGTTTGCGCACGCCATCGGTCAGGAGACCGCCCTGGTCAAAGCCTATATAGCCGGGAGGAGCTCCTATAAGGCGGGCAACAGCATGCTTTTCCATATATTCGCTCATGTCAAACCGCATGAACTCTATTCCCATTATTGCTGCGATCTGTCTTGCCACTTCAGTTTTGCCTACTCCGGTCGGACCAGTAAACAGGAAAGAACCGACAGGACGTGTTGGAATTCCGAGCCCGGCCCTTGAACGCTTGATCGACGTCACGAGAGATTTGATAGCGCCATCCTGACCGAAAACAACCCCTTTAAGCCTCTCCCCGAGATTTTCAAGCTTCGCCCTGTCTGATGCGGACACACTCTTTTCCGGTATCCTTGCCATTTTAGCCACTATCTTTTCGATGTCGGCAGGATGTATTTTTTTCCTGTACATCGAGCCTGAAAATTTAACAAAAGCCCCGGCCTCGTCTATGACGTCGATGGCCTTATCCGGAAGATACCTGTCGTTCACATGCTTTGCAGAAAGCTCGGCCGCCGCTTTCAGGGACGCATCGGTATATTCAATTCCGTGATGCTCCTCATAATGTAATTTGAGGCCTTTTAATATCCGTATGGTTTCGGATACTGTCGGCTCCGGAACTTCAATCTTTTCAAAGCGGCGAGATAATGCCCTGTCTTTTGTAAAATAGTTTTTATACTCCTCGTAAGTCGTCGATCCTATGCAGCGCAGCTCCCCTGTTGCAAGAGCCGGCTTTAAAATATTTGACGCATCCATTGAGCCGCTGCTGGTCGCTCCGGCCCCGACAATTGTGTGTATTTCATCGATGAATAAAACGGAGTTTTTTCTTCCCTGAAGCTCCGATATAACTCCTTTCATCCGCTGCTCAAAATCACCCCTGAATTTAGTGCCTGCAAGAACCGATCCCATGTCAAGAGAGAAAATACGGACATCTTTAAGCGCGTCAGGGACATCTCCTTTTAATATTTTCTGTGCAAGACCCTCGGCAAGGGCGGTTTTTCCTACTCCGGGATCTCCCACAAAAACAGGGTTGTTCTTTCGTCTTCTGCAAAGCACCTGCAGGGTTCTTTCTATTTCAATATCACGGCCAATAAGGGGATCAAGCTTGCCCCCGGCCGCCATTTTAATAAGGTCAATTGTAAAAGATTCCAGAAAATCGGGTTTTTTCTTCCTGTCTGTCTTTTCGGTTTTGACGAATCCGCCCGGGTTCTCCTGAGAAGCGCTTTTTGGTATGTCGTGGGATATGTAGTTTAAAACGTCAAGGCGGGAAACGCCTTCAAGGCTGAGAAAGTACTCCGCATACGAATCTTTTTCATCGAAAATGGCTGCAAGGATATCGCCTACCTCAACCTCCTGCTTTTCAGAAGAACGGGCCTGGTTGAACGCTCTCTGTATCACCCTCTGGAAGCCGGTAGTCTGCTGCAAAACATATTTGACACCATCTGGAACAGTCTCTACCCTCATTTTAAAAAAATTCTCAAGCGAATGAGCGAGATTTTCAACATTTCCACCGCAGCTTTCAATTATATCAATGCCGGTGTTGTCATGCATAATCGCAAAAAGAAGATGCTCCGTGCCGACATATTCATGGCGTCTCTTTTTTGCCTCCTTGACTGCAAGGCCAAGAGTTTCGCTGAGTTCCTTACTTATCATTATCCTACTCCTTCTCCATGGAACATCTGAGAGGAAATCCTTTTCCACGGGCTAATGCATGAACGGAATTCATTTTTGTTTCAGCAACTTCAAACGTATAGAACCCGCATATCCCAATCCCCTGTCTGTGAACACTCATCATTATCATGATAGATTCTTCCATCGATTTATTAAACACCGTCATGAGGATTTCAACCACAAAATCCATCGTGGTGTAGTCATCATTGTGAAGGAGCACCTTGTACATGGATGGTTCTTTCGCTTCATCCTTTGTGCTGGAAAGGATACTCTCTTCAATTTCCGGACTTATATTATCTACCATAAACGGCTTATTCTCAATAATATTATTGCGAATTTTATAAAAAACCCGCTTCATGAACAAGATTTTTTTAATACAATAATAACGATTGAGCAAAAAGTCAAAACTGCTGTTTATTGGGGCCGTTCAGGCGGTCCGTTTCAATGTTTTCTTTTTCCACAGCTTATAGATTGCAGGATAAACAATAAGTTCAAGCAGGAATGATGTTACAAGGCCTCCTATCATCGGGGCCGCAATGCGCTTCATTACATCGGTACCGGTTGCCGTCGACCACATAATCGGCAAAAGACCAATAAATGCGGAAGCAACCGTCATCATCTTGGGGCGCACCCTTTTAACGGCACCGTGAACTATCGCCTCATCAAGTTCCCCGATATTGTTAAGATTTCCTGACTTTTTTGCCGATTCATAGGAAAGATCAAGAAAAAGGAGCATGAATACTCCTGTTTCAGCATCGAGTCCTAAAAGTGCGATCATTCCGACCCATGCGGCAATCGAAACATTGTAATCGAGGAAATAAAAGAGCCATATAGCGCCTATGGCTGAAAAAGGCACAGCCAGCATGACAACCATGGATTTGAAAGCGGAACGGGTGTTCATGTAAAGAAGAACAAATATCAGAACGAGTGTAATAGGAACTATCACCTGAAGAAGTTGACGAACACGCAGCATGTTTTCATACTGGCCGCTCCACTGCAAAACATAACCTGTTGGAATGGATAGTTTTTTTGCAACCTCTTTTTTGGCTTCCGCAACATAACTCCCTATATCACGGCCCGCAATATCGACATAAACATACCCGGTAATAAATCCGTTTTCATTGCGAAGCATGGATGGCCCGCTGACAATCTCAATGTCGGCAAGATGCGCCAGAGGCACCGATGTCCTCATCGGAGTCGAAACAAGAATCCGACCCAGCCTGTCAATATCGTCGCGGAGTTCACGCGGATATCGCAGGTTAACCGGATACCGTTCACGTCCCTCGATTGTTGTTGTTATGTTTTCGCCCCCGATTGCGCTCATTATAACAGACTGGAGTTTTTCAATCGTAAGGCCGTAACGGGCAAGCTGATCCCTGCGGGGTTTAAAATCCACAAAAAATCCCCCCGCCACGCGCTCGGCATAGACACTTCTCGTGCCGGGAACATTACGTATAATATTCTCAAGATCGGTGCCTATCTTTTCTATCTCCTTGAGATCGGACCCGGATATTTTTATGCCGACAGGAGTGCGCACTCCTGTGGAAAGCATATCTATGCGCGCTTTGATCGGCATGGTCCATGCGTTCGTCACTCCCGGAATGCGCAATGCAAAGTCCATCTCGTGAATCAGATCTTCCCATGAGATTGTATCAGGCCATGCCGGACGAAGCATTGCCTTTAAAAATCCCGGTGCCCACGAGGAGTACCATCTTTTCTTTGGCCTCCATTCGTTTTCGGGTTTTAATATGACAGTCGTCTCCATCATTGAAAAGGGCGCCGGGTCGGTAGATGTTTCAGCCCGCCCTGCTTTTCCAAAAACTCTTTCCACTTCAGGAAACGATTTTAATACACGGTCCTGCGTGGTAAGAAGCTCCTGGGCCGCCGTGACGGAAATTCCAGGAAGAGTTGTCGGCATATAAAGAATACTTCCTTCCTTCAGGGGAGGCATGAATTCCGATCCGAGCTTGAAATATACAGGCACGCTTAAAGCAACAAGCAAAAGCGAAGATGCAATGATAGACTTTGGGTGCTTTAACACGAATCTGCAGACCGGTTCATAGATTTTGAATATAACCCTGCTGACAGGATGCCGCTCTTCAGAATAATATGTGCCGACAAGCGTTTTATTCGCAATCCACGCAAACCATCTGGGTCTGAATACAAATGGATCTATCCTTGTAAAGAGCATTCGCATTGCAGGATCTAGTGTTATGGCAAGGAGCGCTGCAATCGCCATTGCAAGCGTTTTGGAATAAGCGAGAGGCTTAAAGAGCCTCCCCTCCTGATCGACAAGGGCAAATACGGGGAGAAAAGCGACTGCGATTACAAGGAGCGAAAAAAAAACCGAAGGGCCTACTTCCTTCAGGGCTTCGAGGCGCACCTCATGGAAATCCCCCTTTCTGCCGTCCGCCTGCCAGTGGTAAATCTTGTTGTAGGCATTCTCCACCTCGACTATCGCCCCGTCAACAAGAACACCTATCGATATCGCTATACCGGCAAGAGACATGATGTTTACATTAATATTCAGAAGATACATCGGGATAAATGCGATAAGAACCGAAATCGGTATGGTGGCGATTGGAACGATGGCCGAAGGAATATGCCATAGAAAAAAAAGGATAATCAGCGACACGACGATCATTTCTTCAGTGAGTTTATCCTTTAAGGTATCAAGCGCTCTGTGTATAAGATCGGAGCGGTCATAAGTCACGAGTATTTCAACTCCCTTTGGAAGGGAAGGTTCAATATCTTTTATCTTCTGTTTGACCCTGTTAATGACATTCAGAGCGTTTTCCCCGTGCCTCATGACAACGATTCCGCCCACAGTATCGCCAAGACCGTCAAGGTCTGAAATTCCTCTTCGTATTTCGGGCCCCAGCTCAACACGCCCGATGTCCGAGAGAAGAACCGGAATGCCGCCCGGACCTGTTTTTAAAACAATTTTTTCAAAATCACCTGTAGATCTCGCATATCCGTGCCCCCGCACCATATATTCGGCGCCGCTCCACTCAAGGAGTCTTCCTCCAACTTCATTATTCGATTCCCTGACCGCTTCTGCAACTTCATTAAGTGAAAGGCCGAAAGCAGCAAGACGGTTCGGATCAACAGTCACCTGGTACTGCTTCACAAAGCCCCCTATTGAGGCAACCTCGGCAACGCCCTGTACCGACTGCAGCGCATAACGCAGTGTCCAGTCCTGGTACGAACGGAGCTTGTCAAGCGAATGCGTCCCTGACCGGTCGACAAGAGCATACTGGAACACCCATCCGACTCCCGTTGCGTCGGGTCCCAGCTCCGTCTGAACACCCTGGGGAAGGCGGGACTGGATTTTGGAAAGATATTCAAGAACTCTCGAACGGGCCCAGTAAATATCCGTACCATCTTCAAATATGACGTAAACATAGGAGAATCCGAAATCGGAAAATCCGCGGATTGCTTTAACTTTCGGCGCCCCGAGGAGGGCTGTTATGACTGGGTATGTAACCTGGTCTTCTATGATATCGGGAGACCGGTCCCACCTTGAGTATATAATTACCTGAGTATCGGAAAGATCCGGAAGCGCGTCAAGGCGTATTATTTTCAAGGTATATACCGCCGTCGCGATTAGCACCAATACACCCAAAATAACAAGAATGCGGTTCTTCGCGGAAAATTCGATTATTTTATGTATCATTTACCCCCTCCGACTCCTGCCGCCTGCATAATTGCAGCCCGTACCCGAGATTCGGAATCAAGAAGAAAGTTTGCCCGGACAACAACCTTTTCACCTGACCCGACCCCTGATATTATCTGGGCAAGACCGCCGCTGCGATATCCGACTTTAACTTCCCGCGGCTCGAAGCGATCTTCGCCGATTCCAACGAAAACAATCTGGCGAAGGCCTGTATTCATAACGGATGAATCCGGGACAACCACCGAATCAGAAGTCTCGATCTTCATTGAAACATTCACATACATTTCAGGCTTTAAGGAAAAATCGCTGTTTTGAAACTCGAATCTTGCTTTCAGTGTGCGGCTCTGCGGATCAAGATAAGGATATATATATGAGATCCGCCCGGTCTTCTCCGCCTTCGGATCGTATGGAAATGTAAATACAGCCTTTTGTCCCAGCCTGATAAGGTGAGCTTCAAATTCGTAAAAATCGGCTTCAATCCATACCCTGGAAAGATCTGTAATTGTAAAAAGCTCCATTCCGGGTTCAACCTGCTGGCCTTCATAAACCCCCTTTGCGGTTACAAAACCGGAAACCGGCGCAAGTAAAGTAACTGTACGTTTTGGCGTGCCGGTTATTTCTATCTCCTTTATCAGGCTTTCAGGAACATCAAAGAGTTCAAGCCTTCTTCTTGCGGCTTTTAAAAGATCTTCTCCTCCTTTCTGAACTTCAGGGATTGAAGATTTCGCAAAACGCATGGCATTTTCCCGTGCGCGCAGAAATTCCTCCTGGCTTCCGAGAAGCTGCGGTGAATAGATGGTCAAAAGAGGCTGGCCTGCTTTGATAAGCTGGCCGGTAGTATTCACATACAGTTTTTCTATCCACCCTGAATTTTTTGTATGCACGTGGCGGATAAGGGTTTCATCAGGCTTCACCAGGCCGACGGCCCTGATGTCTCCCTCCAGCTTCCGCTTTGTCGCTTCTGCAGTCTGAATACCGGCAAGGCGGATTCCTTTTTCATCTATGGTAACCGTGGCAAGCCCTTTAATCTCTTTTTTTTCAGGCGGCGCCACCTCGTCGGCATAAACGGGAATATAATCCATGCCCATCTCATCTTTGGCGGGAACGGGAGAACTTATCGAAGGATCCATCGGGTTCCGGTAGAAAAGAATTTTCCGTTCTCCGCTCCCCGGCAGTTGGGACTTGATTATTTCAGGCTCTTTAGCCTGCTCCTTTACAGGTGAAGCCCCAGATGCCTTTTCCTGTGATCCGGATTCGCTTTTTCCGATCGGCACAAGATCCATGCCGCATATTGGACAGGTACCCGGTTTATCCGCGATATATGTGGGATGCATCGGGCACTGATACTGAACAGCATTCGCATGTTCGTCTTTTTCGGCGCAGGCCAATGCCAGGGCAGCCAGCAATAGCGCTGTCAGCGCAATAACTGTTAATTTATATCCATGAGCTGATATCTTCATGGTTTTTCTCCTTTATTTTTATATAGAGGGAAAGGGGCTGTAAAAGCATCTATACCGGCCCATGATATAAACCTGTCCGACTCCCGGCGAGCAAGCTGTGCAAGAGCATCAAGCCAGAGATTATAATCTTCTATGACAACCGAAAAATCAGCACGGCCGGCAATATATGAAGCACGTGCCGAATTTAGAGCCGCGCTCGTCTGGGGAATGATGGCTTCCTTATATCGTACTATCTGTTCCTGATCCCGGTTCCATCTTGCAAAAAGGCCTGCAATTTCTGAGCTGATAACCGTTTCAGCTTCTTTAAGATTTTTTCTGGCCTCTTCAAGTTTATGTCCTGCCGCACGCTTGAGAGGCTTCTGCTTGCTGTTTTGCCATACAGGGAGAGTCATGCCAAAAGAAACGACAGCCATCGGATCATATTCACTGTCAAAAGCTACCCCGGCTCCGGCAAAAAAATCGGGCCAGAAATAGAGTTCAGCAGATTCAAGCCTGTATTCAGCAGATTTCACAGCAGCTTTTTTTATGAAAAGAGCGGGGGAATTTGCCAGGGCAAGATCTTCCAGGTCCGCTATACCTTCAGGTCTTATGTTAACAGAAGGCAGCACTGCAACTCTTCCCACGGGGAAGCTTCCGGGACGTCCAAGCAATCTGTTTAATCCGGCAGCCATGCCCGCCCGCTCGGCAGCAATATCATTCATCCGCTCGGTAAGTCGTGATAACTCAATCTGGGCTTTTATCTGCGACTCCTGCTCCCCCTCCCCTGTGCTGTATCGCATTGCTGCTGTGGCTTCCAGCATTCTTACAAGTTCTCTTGCCGCATCAAGAACCAGGGTCTCGCTGTCGAGAGCATAAAGTCCGGCATAAATGGTGCGAACTTCTCTTGTAATCTGCCTTTCGATATCGACAAGGCCGGCATATTCCATCTCCGATTCGGCGCCGGCAGTTTTCTCCAAAACAGAACGCTTCCCCGGAAAAGGAAATTCCTGCTTTAAAATAATTTCACCTTTTGCAAAAACCGGAGATGAAAGAGAGCTGATATTTTCCTCAAGAGAAAATTCGAGTTCGGGGTCGGGAAGTGCCGATGCAGGCTCAATAAACTCTCTTGATGCGGCAACTTTCGACCGAATGGCACCAATGGCCGGCGACTTCTCAAGCGCTTCGGCTATCAGTTCATCAACAGGCGGCGCCAGTGAACTCTCTGCTGTACCAGCAGCATCTCCGTTTCCATTAAAAACCGGGATGAGCAGCATCAGCAACACAATTGATCGTAAAATTATTTTTACTCTCAAGGAACCCTCCTTAGCAAATATTACGGCTTAATCCTGACTTCTGCCGAAGGCAGAATGTCCGCCAATTTGTTTGGTGGACCCGCCAATCAATGTGGTGGGACTTCTGTTACTTATTTTTTCGCATCAGGTCCTGAAATTATCTCGCCGCACGTCAGCATTTTAGAGCCGTAATACGGGTTGCGTATATTTTTCCCCTTTTGAAGCCATGATCCCGGATTCATGGAGCAATATATTACATTTATTCCCGAAGGCTTTGACATTGCAGTCCACATGACCATCGGTTTTGATAAATCCACAAGAGCGGCCCTCAATGATAAAATATCCTTACCAAGAGCCATTTTCTTAGCTCCATCCGATATGTTCTTCGGTATATTCTTGTAATGAGAAGCGTGCTCCCCTGTAACAAGAGAAGATGAAAGGCTTCCTGCAAGGCTTCCGATTTTTTTTGCAGCATCGACAACTCCATCCGTTCTATCTGAAGCAAGACTGTCTGTAATTTTAAGATATTCCGAAAGAATCGGCTGCATCTTTTCGTCGAACTTTTCGCTCCCTGCAAAAACAGGATGTCCGATTGATGAAATTATCAGAAATATAAAACCGGTTATATGAATTAAAAGAAGTTTTTTCAATTTTTCCTCCATTTTTTGATTATTATAGTGAATGTCATAAATATGTTCCGTTTGAACTACTCCAATCGGATCATTATTCCGACAACTGATATATATAAGAAATTCTGCATCTGTAGGGGATTACAAAAGCAATTGATATGCCATTAAACAGCAACACTTTTATATAACTATATCATCTTGTAATTACTAAAAATAATTTATATAGAAATGGGAATAAGTTTTAAATGTAAGTCGGTTGTGGATATATTGTATGCAGTGTAATTACAAAATGAAAATGTTATGGATATATTATATCCATATGAATTGTGATGTCAATATTCCAAGCATATCTCAGACGTTCGCCTCATCAGGCCAGACTGTATTTTGAAACTTCTTAATATAAGGCCTGGATGACTTATTAACCTGCCTTTTCCAGCTTTTTAATAAGAGGCCCGTCTTTTCTCCATGTATGACATGTATCGATCAGATATTTTTCCATGGATTCACGTGACAATTTGCCGTCAAAAGGCTTTCGCGCAATATTCGACCAGTAGCCCTGCACGGCAGCCGGAGCCATTACCAGCAAAAGAGTGGTCAGATGTGTGCAACCTTTTATGCCGCCCGTTATCTTTTTTACTTTGGCAGAAAAGCCGGGAGCAATGTTAAGCCCCTCTATTTCTTTCAGACTGTTTATTGTTTCAATGCAATCCACATGTGGAGTACCGGGCATTTCAACTTCAATTTTTTTTATCAAAAGATGCTCCCCTACCAGCAAACGGATAATCATGTGATGAATCGTACCGGGCTGGTGCGCCTCTCCTGAAATAAGGTAATACGGTTTCAATCTGTTGTCCTTTAAAACCCCTTCAACAATTATACCTTCACTCCCGCAATCATATGTTGAAACTTCAACGTTTCTCGTGTGTATTTTATCTCCGCAACGGTCTTTCAGATTCATCTCTTTCTCCCCCGCACGCATTTCAGTTTTAATTGAACTTATTAACCTTTTATTAATTCTATTTCAAATACAAAACCTGCTTCACGATATTTATTAAAACATAATTCTTTTCCAGTTTTCTTTTCCAGTTTGAAAAAAATTCTGACAGATTTTGATGATAAAAAAGAGCTGATCTCCTATTGACTCTAAATTATAAATATATTTTCAATAAGTTATATACAATGATCCGCAAACTTTTTAATGGTATGGATATTGCTTTTCCTGAAAAAGCAGTAATAGCGAACAGGAATAAATCGGATAAATTAAAAAAAGGAGGGACAGTGGATATTTTAACAAAAATAAAACTTCTTATTCACATTTTAAGGTGGCGGTTAAACTGGAACCGTAAAAATCTTGATTACAAGGTCAAAGATATTAACAATCCCAAGTTTATGAGTGCCATGGAAGCAATAAAGCTTATCCCCGATGGCGCAAACGTATTCTCTTCGGGGCTTGGCGGAAACACACGCTGCTCTGTCTGGTTCTGGGCAACAGAGAGATCCTTCCGTGAGACAGGGCATCCAAGGAACCTCACTCATATAAATATCGGGGCTCAGGGAGGACGCGGAAAGGTACCGGGAACAATCGAAGAGATAGCCAAACATAAGGGGTGCGTCACCCGCTATATCGCGGGTCATCTTGAAACGGCAAAAGCGATGTTAAGGCTGGCTGATCTTGGTCATGTTGAGCTTCATACTTTTCCCCAGGGAATAGAGAGCCTTCTCGTCGAAGCACAGAGCCGGGGTATATTTGAAATCGAAACTGAAACCGGCGTCGGCACATTCCTTGATCCGCGGGTTGGAAACGGAACAGGTGTAATATCCGGAACAGGGAAAAGCCTGACAGAAGTATCGGGCAATAAATTAAAGTACAGGCTTCCCAAAATAGATATTGCCTACTTCATCGCTCCTGCTGCAGACAGAGAAGGAAATATCTATATCCGTAACTGCTCCATGTATACGGAAAGTTACGAGTCTGCCCTTGCGGCAAAAGCAAATGGAGGCAAGGTGCTGGTGAGTATAGCAGAAATAATAGAAAAAAACGAAAAAGAGATTTTCCTTCCAGCCGATAAAGTTGATGCCATAGCGGTTCACCCTTTCAATGAGCAGGCCGCCTCCATACCCCAGCTAAAATACTGGAAGATGTTCACCGAAGGCGCAAATGTTAATAAAAAAGATGCAATTGATAAACTGAAATTCATAAACCAGGTTCTTGGCATAACCCCGAAACGCGGTCAGGTTGAAAATGCGCTGGCCCGGCTCGGCGGTTCCGTATTCACAAGGTACGTAAAAAAGTGCTCCAACATAGTTGTTGGTGTTGGTCTGCCGGAAGAAGTTTCACGACTCATATATGAAGGAGGCCTTTTTAACGATGTAACCTTCATTTCCGAAACAGGCGTAATAGGAGGACTTCCGGGACCGGGTATTTTCTTCGGGGCCGGAATAAATCCAAAGGAGATAATGTCATCAGCCCGGACATTTCACCTTTGCTACGAGCATCTCGATGCAACGATCCTTGGAATCCTTGAAGCGGACAGCCATGGGAATATAAATGTTTCAAAGCGCGGAGAAGGCGCCATCAATTATGTCGGCCCCGGCGGATTCCCCGATTTCTGCGCAGCGGCGGAGACAATCATATTTGTCGGAAGCTGGATGGCAGGTGCCATAATGTCAATCAAAAACGGCGGGCTTGTAATCGAAAAACCCGGTAAACACAAATTTATGAGCAAGGTTAGCGAAATAACAATGAGCGGGGAACAGGCCATTAAGAAAAATAAAAAGGTCCTTTATGTAACAAATGTTGGTGTTTTTAAGCTTACTGAGAGAGGAATGGAACTTATAGAGGTTATGCCGGGGATAAACATTAAAAAGGATATAATTGATTCATGCCCAATGAAGGTAATAGTCCCGGAAAGTGGTGATATTCCGGTCGTTGAAAGTTCAATAGTAACGGGGATTGGCTTTAAGCTGAAATGGAGTTAAATTATAATATCCGCATCCATGAAAGCCGAGCAGTCCCAAATACCGTAGTTCGGACATCGAAATTAAAAATTTCGATGTCCGATATTATTTTTTAATCGGTTCAATCGATATCATATCCCGCTTTCTTTAGATTATCCGTTATCTCTTTCACATGAGCCGGACCCCGTGTTTCAATCTCAAGCTCAACTATAGTACTGTATATCGGAATATTTCGCGCATTCCTGTGATGCAATATATGAAGGACATTCGCTTTTAATGAGGCCACAAGGGCAAGAAGTTTTGAGAGCGCTCCCGGAACATCATCAAGGCATACACTGAAACGAATTATGCGGCCATTGTTGATAAGGCCCTGCCTTATTATTCGCCCTAGAAGAGGGCTGTCCACATTTCCACCGCTTATAAGAAGAACTGTCCTGCTTCCTCTTTTTACTTTGATCGCTCCGCTCATCAATGCAGCCAAAGGAACTGCTCCGGCTCCTTCGGCAAGGATTTTCTTTCTCTCAAGAAGCATGAGTACTGCCGCTGCAATATCACTTTCCCTGACAATCACTATATCATCCAGATGTTTCCGGATGATGCTGAAATTAAACTTTCCTGTCTGTTTGACGCTTATACCATCTGCAATTGAAAGGCTCGATCCAACTGTAACAATCCTGCCTTTTTTCAGTGATTCATACGCAGAAGGACAGGCTTCGGACTGAACCCCGATAACCTTTGTCCCAGGCTTCAAGGCTTTTACAACAGAAGCAACCCCTGAGACAAGTCCTCCTCCTCCGACGGGTACTACTATCATGTCTACATCATTTAAACTCCCGAATATTTCAAGGCCGATTGTCCCCTGTCCTGCTATTACATCCGGATCATCATAGGGATGAATGAACATCCTCCCTTCTTTGGCAAGCTCTCTTGCCCTTTCAAGACTCTCACCAAGACTCTGGCCCGATATTATGACATCTCCGCCATATGCACGCGTTGCCTCCTGCTTCGTAATGGAGGCCCATTCAGGCATTACAATTGTTGCAGGCACCCCGGCCTTTTTTGCTGCAAGGGCTACTCCCTGGGCATGATTTCCTGCTGATGCGGCAACTACGCCGGCATGGTCAATTTTATTTATGTCAGATAATATCTTGTTTGCCGCACCCCTTATTTTAAACGAGCCTGTTTTCTGGAGATTTTCGAGTTTTAAAAATATTTCGCCATTGAACTGACGGCTTAGGGCGGGAGAATGGACAAGCGGAGTTACAATTATTATTTCCCTGATAAGATTTGCCGCCTTCTTAACTTTATTAAGAGAAATCATGGGATCCTCCTCGAGACATTTGCATGACACCAAGCATTGAATATCGAATATCGGACATAGAATATCTTTAGTAAAATGAAAGTTTCCGAAAACCACGAACCTATGCCTTAAATATCGCCTTCCTTGAACTTGGACAAAATTGAATGTTCTTCAAAAGTCTCGTTATATGAACCGCATCAGATCGGCAGGATTCTTTACGAGAATCCTGGCCCCTGCTTTAATAAGTTCCTCTCCGGTCCTGAATCCCCAAAGAGCCCCCACGGGGAACATCTCTGCTGCAACAGCTGTTTTCATGTCTGTATCAGTATCACCGATATAAATAAAATCCTGCGGCGGAATCCCAAGATTGTCCGCAATCCCTATTGCAGCTGAAGGATCAGGTTTTTTTGGAACATCTTCTTTTACCCCGATAACCATCTCGAATTTCCACTTTGCAAGCATTAAAGAAACAACAGCTGTTGTCGGAGCGTGGGGTTTGTTTGAAAGTACTGATAATATTGTGCCTGAACTTGCAAAAGCGTCAAGGAGTTCAGGTATACCGGTATATGGTCGCGTCTTGTCTGCCCAGTGCACGGAATATTCTTCTTTCATTGCCTTAATGCAACGGGAAAGAAGTTCTTCATCACGGCATGACTCGGGAAGAGCCCTTCTTACAAGAACATCCATACCGTCACCCACAAAATACTTGTATTTTTCAACTTCATGCCGGGGAAATCCGAATTTTTTCAGGACGGTATTCATGGAATCGGCAAGATCATCTATTGTATCAAGAAGTGTTCCGTCCAGATCAAAAAGCGCAGCCTTAAATTTCATAAGATAATCCTCCGGTACAATCTGAAAATTACCAACCGCTATAAGCAAGGTTATAAGTAAATGTCATAAATATATTACATTTGGGTATGGGTGCTTTGCCTCTTGACCTGGTCGGGAAATAAACATGCCGGGAAGTAAATTATATCACGGCATCTTGTAAACCACGGAATTGATATTCATGCCAGCTCCAACTGAAGCAAAGACTATTATTTCCCCTGAATGAAGTTTATGTTTATCCAGGGTTCCTCTTTGCAGAAGATCAAACATAGTCGGGAGGGTTGCAACCGAGCTGTTTCCGAGCCATGAAATAGTCATCGGCATTATATTATCAGGAATATTTTTGATATGGTACAATTTAAACAGTCTTTCGAGTATGGCTTCATCCATTTTTTGATTTGCCTGGTGTATCAGGACTTTCTTTACATCAGTCAACTTAAATCCCGCCTTATCTAAACTTTGTTTAACTACTGAGGGAACAGTCCTGACTGCATATTTATATATCTCATGACCATTCATTTTAACAAACAGATCATTGCAGTTATAATCCGGATTATAAGACTTCCCAACTCTCAGCAGATATGCTTCATTAAGTGTATCGGATCTTGTTACATGTGACAATATACCGGCATTCCTGGCGGTTGCTTCAACCAGGGTTGCCCCGGCTCCGTCAGCATATATCATGCTGTCAACATCATGAGGATCAGTAACTCTCGACAGCGCTTCCGCGCCGATAACCAGTACTTTCTTTGCATCACCTGACTTTATATAATAATCGGCCAGAATAATTCCGTGCAACCAGCCCGGACAGCCAAAAGGAATGTCATAGGCAACCGTATAAGGGTTTTTTATTTTAAGCTTATGTTTAACCCTGGCAGCTATTGTAGGAACCATATCGGATCTGTTGCTGCCCGCTTTCACATCACCTAAATTTTGAGCAACTATTATATAGTCAAGGTTTTCCCTGTCCGTATTCTCAAGCGCTCTGTCGGCTGCAATGAATGCAATATCGGAGGTGTTTAGATCGTCCGTTAAATATCGCCTTTCATTTATACATGTTATCTCTTCAAGCTTATTGATGATATCGATATTTGCTTTTTTGATTTTTATCCCGTCGGATCTGTAAAATTCATGCCCGAGAAAATGTCTGTTCGTTATCTTTGATGGCGGTACATAACTGCCCGTTCCGGTTATAATCGAGTTTGGCATAATGGAATCAGCCTGCCCCTTTCTCAATAATTTCTAAAATATTTAGAAGAACTCTGATTTTCAGCCGGTTTCCTAACACACTTTTAATGAGAAATTCAAAAGGTATTCCATCAAGAATATTTACGGTAAGTTCCTATAGTGAATATTATGAATGGTTCTAGGCTATTGGCTTTGAAAGTATTCGTCCGGTGAACTATTGAGCTTGTCAAGCAGTCTTTGGATTTCATTGATTCTGGCCTGTTTAAAGCTTTGATCATATGTACGGCTCATAGGCCGTTTATTTATAGCATCGATTCTTTCATTTAGACGCTGCCGCTCAGCCTCAATTTTAGCCTTCATAACCGATTCGGCTTTTCGTTTTTCTTCAGCGGCCCTGGAGGCTTCTTCTTTTACTCTCTCCTGCTCGCGTTGCAAGGTTTCAACTTTGACGTTTTCAACCATGCTGTCATATCCTTGACGATTATCCGCTCCCGGCTCCTGTTTTGAAGACTGATCAGGCGGAACATGGATTGTTTTGTATTGTTTAACATTCTGAGGCGGCGGCTGGTCACTGAATCGCTTGATGCCGTTTTTATCGGTCCAGTTGTAGATATTTTCGCCTGCGAGGACAGGACAAACCCAAAGCAAAATGAACAGAACTGATATGGTTGTTTTTTTCATGACAAGCTCCATAAATGATACGTCAATTTATGCTTTTTTTATAATTCATCATTACTGGAAATTTTTTAAAAATGAGGATTTTTCATAAAGTTTTTATATTGCAATAAAAAGTCCTTTTTCGTATAAGACCATAGCACTTTATTAACTCGATGATCATAAGATTTCGTTTTACGGTTTTTGTTTGTTTGAACTTTCCCTTTTTCTTCAACCAGAAATCGGCGACCATGAACCATAAACTATTACTTTAATACGAGGATACCATGAAATACGAAAAAGATAAAAGCATTTGTTTATATTTTAAAACCATATCGGTATTCATTTTCATACTATCTTTCACAAATAACGTTTCTGCCGGACAAACAATGAATGATGTTAAGAATAAATGGATCGGAGTCAGTATAGACAAGCTCATTGAAAAACACGGGTATCCCGACCAGTCATTTAAGGCACCGAACGGGAACACGGTTTATGTTGTAATTAAAAATGTCAGCAAACTATATCCCGTCCCGGTGTTCAGGCAGCCTGAACGAAAGGATATCGATATTTTCAATACAAAGACAGGGGCATATTCCTATGGTACAACGACAACCGGCGGAGGGTGGACTATTGAACAGCAGATGCAGAAATCCGAATGCGCCGGCTATTTTGAGGTGAACCGGGAAAACATCATTGTTGAAGTGAAATTTAAGGGTGAAGAATGCCCGCAGTAAAAAATCCTGTCTCTTTTTCCAGTTCTCTTATCGGTATTTCTTTTACATCGGCAGAACCGATTCCGGATAAGAAAACAAAATGCAGGGAAGAATTCTCTCTCTTTTTATCCTTCCTGATTGCGTTAACAGCTTTTACCCGGTCACAGGGGAGTACGACAGGGAGGCCAAAGAGTTCAATAAGTCTTTTTAACCTTTCAAATTCTTCCTCTTTTAATAAACCTTTTTTCACTGAAAGCCTGGAAGCAATTATCATCCCTGCACTGATTGCTTCTCCGTGGGGAATTCCCAGATTTTTTTCAAATGCATGGCCGAATGTATGCCCGAAATTAAGCTTTCTCCGCTCACTTTTTTCTTTTTCATCCCGGGATACAATCCCTGATTTGATTTTGACCGAATCATAAACCAGTTTTCCGATAACATTCCGGTCAAGGGAAAGCACTTTTTTATGATTATCTTCAAGGAAAGTAAAAAGTTTCTTATCGCATATTGCCGCATGTTTTATTATCTCTGCGAAACCGTTAAGCAATTCTCTTTCAGGAAGAGTCGAGAGAAGGCTTAAATCACATATAACAAATTCAGGCTGATTGAACACGCCTATAATATTCTTATATCCGCCTAGGTTAACACCGTTTTTCCCGCCGACACTTGCGTCAACTTGAGAAAGAAGAGTAGAAGATACAAAACCGAAATGAATGCCTCTTAAGAAAGTGGAAGCAACAAATCCGGCAATATCGCAAACAACCCCGCCCCCTATTCCGGCTATAAAAGATGATCTGTCAACCTCAAATTCAAGGAGCTTTTTATATATCTCCCTGACCGTACCCAGAGTCTTGGCTTTTTCGCCCGGTGATATTCTTATGACTTTGCATTTAGGAAACTCCTTTCCATGTATTCGCCATACGTTTTTATCGGTAATTATAACTGCTTGTTCAACCGGCAAATATCTGCAGATATTTGAAAGGCTTTCACCGATCATAACCTTGGAATAACCCACGCCGCTTTTTAATTTTATAGTTTTAAACACTCATAACCTCTGGTTCGTATAGCAGTCTGAAGGTTTTGAGACTGAAGACCTTATATACTCAATGTTCGATATTCTTCTAACGTCTTCAGCCTTCGGCCTTATGCCTGCCTTATGCCTGTTTCAAGTTAAAGATGTCATATATAGCCCTGACCTGCCTGCAGAGTATTTCAAACTGTTGCGGGTAAAGGGACTGCGCCCCATCGCTCATAGCCTTTTCCGGGGTGTGATGCACTTCAACCATCAACCCGTGAGCATCTGCCGCAATAGCAGCGCGGCTTAACGGTATAACCTGGTCTCTGCGGCCTGCGGCATGGCTCGGGTCAACAATTATCGGAAGGTGGCTTTCTTTTCTCACTACAGAGATTGCTGAAAGGTCAAGCGTGTTGCGGCTATGGTGTGAAAATGTCCTGATACCTCTCTCACATAAAACCACTTTCGAATTTCCGCCTTCAAGAATATATTCTGCTGCCATAAGGAATTCTTCTATCGTAGCCGCCATTCCGCGTTTAAGTAGAACAGGTCTTGACGATTTTCCTGCACGCCGGAGAAGGCTGAAATTCTGCATGTTACGGGTTCCGATCTGCACCATGTCCGCATATTCTTCTACCATGTCAAAATGTTCAAAGTCCATTACTTCAGTCACAACAGGCATTCCTGTTAATTCACGGACTTCAGCCATTATTTTTAATCCTTCTTCTCCAAGTCCCTGGAAAGAATAAGGTGAAGTTCTTGGTTTGAATGCACCCCCTCTGAATATCTGTCCTCCCGCATTTTTAACATGTCCGGCTATCGTAATTGCCTGCTCCCTGCTTTCAATAGCACAGGGACCGGCAATTATTGCAAGATGTCCGTTCCCTATAGGTATATCCCCGACATAAACCACAGTCCCTTCCGGTTGAAGTTCACGGCTGACAAGCTTGTAAGGCTTTGTGACCGGAATTGCATCTTTTACTCCGGGAAGTCCGAGCACGACTGATGGATCGACAGGCCCCTTGTTATGCAATATACCAATTGAAACCCTGTCTCCTCCCGGAATCGGACGCGCAGTATATCCCCTTGCCTCGATGGCTGCCACAACAGCATCGACTTCATCCCTGGTTGCCTTTTTATCCATTACTACCAGCATCTATATATCCTCCTCATATGACCCAGGATAATATCCCTTTTGCACTATTTAATAAAGAAACATTTTCGATGTACTATGTTTTATCTTCGCCCTTAATCCCTTTTTGTAGCCATAAAAATAGAAAAGGATTGCAAGCTTATTTTGTTTGCCCGCAATCCTTATTTATTCTGAAATACCGTTTAATTATTAAATAACGAAATCTACGGCAAACTCCTCCCCGCTGTTTTTCATTCGCCAGCACCAGTATAAATTCCGAATAACGAAATAATTAATAAGATTCATTTGCCTTGAAACCCGTTTTTTATTTTCTTGTTGAAGCTACCGGAATGACATTCCTATTGTCAAGACATTTTTACATATCAATCATCCCCAGCCGAATCTCTCACCAGGCTTTCATTCAACAGAATCTCTCTGGTTTTTTCCGCTATCATATCATCCTTAAGACAATTTAATGCTTCGATAAGCTCTGATGGCGCACCTTTTAACTGCAGTGAAGATACGTATGTCCCAAGAAGCGATGCCCTGTTGAAACTATCAAGCTGGACGATTGCAAGTATCTGCCCTCTCATTTTTGCGTCTTCCATGGCTGCCTGGATAAGAGCAACAAAATTTTCGTTTTCACCAGCCGTTTCCGTCTTTTCAGAAATGCTCATCTATTCATGCTCCCCTGGATATAACCTTCAAGATCGATTGAGACGTATAAATATCCGGCTTTTTTTAATTTTCCCACCACAGAATTCCTCATTTTCCAATTTATCATCCTTTCAATATCTTCCTTAGGAAGTTCAATTCTTGCAAGATTCCCATGATGCCGGACACGGCAGGCGGTGAAACCAAGATCAATCAAGATATTCTCCGCCTCTTCGATCATTTTCAGACTTTCAATTGTGATGGGGACACCGTAAGGTATTCTGGTAGCAAGGCATGCCATAGCAGGTTTATTCCATGTTTCAAGAAGCATCATTTTTGAAAGATCGCGAATATCCTGCTTTGAAAGTCCTGCCTCAATCATCGGAGCCGCTACGCCCAGCTCTGAGGCAGCAGAAAAACCTGGACGGAAATCCTTGAGATCGTCGATATTTGCGCCATGGACAAGATCTTTTATTCCTTTTTTTGATGCCGTTTTCATCATCATGGGGAAAATATTCATTTTGCATACATAACATCTGTTTCTGTCATTTAAGTTAAATTCGGGAATCTTCAATTCGTTTGATTGGATTATGACATGCTCAATTCTGTGCTTTTTTGTATAATCCAAAGCGAAGTCTGTTTCTCTTACGGGATGAATCTGAGATTTTGCAGTAATTGCAATAACATTCTTTTTTAAGACCTTATGAGCAACGGCAAGCAGGAAAGTGCTGTCGGTACCACCTGAAAATGCAACGGCAAGGGAACTATAGCCCTCGATGGCGGATGTAAGACGCTCCATTTTATATCTAAGATCATCTCCATTTGTTTTACATTCTTTCTTCAAGTGGCATTCCCTTTCTTTGTTTAATTACGGGTTAAAACTTTCAAAGCCGTCAAAAAATGTTTACAAAACATTATGTATCCTTTATATAAAATCAAAGTGATTTTCTCAATAGTTATCACCTCAAAATAAGTTGGAGAAGAATCATAATAGTTTATCCGAAAGATAGTATATCATGAGTAAAAAGAAAAAATTCATAGTTGTTATCATCCTTGCCGGTTTACTTTTCATAACCATAATGACCAGCCATTCAAATAGAAATAACTACTACGTAAAATACAAGTCTGGAGCTGTTGAGATATCGAAAGGAAGATTCTCTCCACTGGGGAAAGAACTGTTTATTATAATGCCCGGCGCACAGCCACCAAGTCCAACAAAGAAGGTATATAGTCGTGAAGAGATTTTCCCATATATCGCAAGATATTACATCGATAAGGCTGACGCGGTGCTTGATGTGCCCGGTCTACCTGACTTTGATGGAATAAGAACTTACCTGAATAAATCCTTATCCTTCGCAATCACTCCTGATATTCAAAAGGAGGCCGGTATACGCCTTGACAGGATTGAGAGAATGGTTCTTATTTACAAAGCAGATATTGCCACAAGTAAAGATACAATCCCTGAGCTGAAAGCAGCGCTTGAGTATCTCAACAGGGCTTCCTCTCTTGGTCCGGACGCGATAGAGTCAGAACTGATAAGACATAAGACAGAATCGGTTCGCGAAAGAATGAAAGCTATTGATACTGAACAGGCAGCAGAAGCGGTTCAGGGCAACCAGTCAAAATAAGGTTATTATTTCAATTAGTTTATCTTGCCGATTTTATTCTCATGTTGCTGAAAATCATTCAGCCCGGCTATCATATTCAGAGAATTACAGAATATATGCGATATAATTTTTCCGATAAAAAACACATTATGCGCAGACCTTCACACAGAACTTGTTTGATTTTATATAAATATTCGAGTAGGTAAGAGACAATCCGAAGTTCAGACATTTCAGGAACCGGTTATTATACATTACGCATATTAATTGTTCGGCTTCATATAACATAAGGAGGCGGTATGTATGATTTTTTGCTTACCCCGGAAGAACAGGAACTTAAAAAAGAAGTGCGGCGGTTCGTCCGCGAAGAGATCACAAGTGAATTTTTGAGGAAAATGGATCGTAATGAAATAACCTATCCGAGAGAATTTGTTGAAAAACTGGCGGCTAAGAGTTTAAGAGGCATCCGTTTTCCAAAAAAATACGGGGGACGCGGAATGAGTTGGGTAGCCGAAGTCGCGGCTATCGAAGAGATAGGCTGTCTGGGTATGGCACTGGGATGCACATTTGTTATGCCGTCTATCGTGGGTGAAGCATTGAATCTTTTCGGAACCGAGGAGCAAAAAGAAAAATATTTAAAGCCTTATATTGAAGGCAAGCTAGTGGCTGCTGAAGCGCTCACAGAACCGAGAGGCGGCTCCGATTTCTTTGGCGCCATGACCAGAGCGGAGCTTAAGGGGGATCATTTCATTTTAAACGGAATGAAACGATTTGTTGTCGGCGCTGACGGAGCCGACTTTTTCGTTGTATATTGCAAAACCAACTTCGATCCTAACGCGCATAAGTACAGCCGCCTCAGTCTCCTGATAGTTGAAAAAGGACCGGGCGTCGAAACAGAGTATCTTTATGGCCTGCTGGGATGCCGTGGAGGTGGTACAGGGAGGCTCGTCTTCAGAGACGTGAAAGTGCCGAAAGATAATCTTTTAGGTGAACTCCATGGAGGCGCCTTATGTTTTAACCAGATGATGATTCCTGAACGCCTGACTTCTGCTGCAGGATGTCTGGGAGTCTGGGGAGCTTTGGATCTGGCTGTTCGTTATTCAAATAAAAGAAGGACTTTCGGTAAAGAGATAAGAAACTATCAGGCTATCAGTTTTAAAATTGCCGATTCCATAACACAGCTTGATGCAGCACGAGCACTTTGTTTTATGGCGGCCAAGGCTGTGGATGAAAATTATCCAAACGTCCGCCGTATAGTAAGCGAAGCCAAGCGATTCACCACTGAAATAGCATGGGATGTTGTCAATAATGCCATGCAGGTTATGGGAGGAATAGGATATACTGATGTATACCCAATTGAAAGAGCGCTGAGGGATATCCGGCTCGGCATGATATGGACAGGAACAAGTGAAATCATGAATCTCATGATACAGCATGAATATTACAATGAGGTGCTCGGGTCCGCTTATGACCGCAGGATTATGGAAGATGACGCCATGAATCCCGACAATTCTGAACGCTGTTTTACTGATAAGGACATGCAGTTGGTTTTTGGAGATGGTATTTAAAACGCAATATAAAATGTGATTTCTGTTTCGGCTCAAAGTTCAGATCTTCCAGAAATCGCATATTCAATCTTATGATTACACAAGGAAAACAAATGAACTACGATGAAGACAAGATAGATGAATACACCCTGGCTCTTCTCTATCTTGTTACACATGAGAGGCAAGAAGGGCTGGGAGCACGAGCATGGAAGGGATTCGATTGGGACACGTTGAACAGACTTAATGAGAAAGGGTACATATCGAACCCGGTTGGTAAGGCAAAATCGGTCGGAATGACTGGAGAAGGCTTTCTTAAGGCAAAAGAACTCTTTGAACGACATTTTGTTAAGGAAACAACAATACCCTTTCCGAAGCTGACCCCTTCCGCGAAGAAACGATGGGAACAGATACCAGAGCAGTCAAGAAAAGACATTCTTGAAAACGTCTGGTGTTCGCAATGCCGGACAATGGGAGCACTACAACTGCGAGAAGGAGAAATGTCTGGACGCTCCCTGGTACTGCGGGGAACGTGCAGGAAGTGCGGAAGCGAGGCTGCACGGGTGGTTGAGCCGGTTTAAAAATAAGACCGTCGAACATCTATACGGCCAACGGTTGCCAAGAAATAATTCTCTCTCATATTAAGCTCCTTTTACCTGGCGAATAAAGTTCAATAAAAAACTTTTACGCAGGTCTTCAATAGAACTTATTTGATTTTATATAAATATTGGAGTAATTAACAAGCAATCCAAAGCCCAGATCTTTCCGGAATCTGATATTAAGTATTATATTGTTTAACCTGTAAGAGATCAATTATGAATAGGCGAAAATTGCTTCATAAAATACTTGGTAATTCTAACAACATAAGATTTACGGAGATGGTAAATCTTGTCAAAGGTTTTGGGTTTGAGTTATCGCGGACCGACGGCAGCCACCACATTTTCATTAAGCCCGATATTCCCGAACTTGTTAATCTTCAGAACATCAAGGGTCAAGCAAAACCATATCAAATTCGCCAATTCCTAAAATTGGTTGAGAAACACAATCTTAAATTGGAGGATTAATAATGCACGACTATCATATTAACATTTTCTATTCAGAAGATGACAACGGGTACATTGCCGATATACCTGATCTGGAAGCTTGTTCCGCGTTTGGTGATACTCCTGACGAGGCATTGCATGAGGTCCAAAAGGCTAAAAAGCTATGGTTGGAGGCTGCATTGGCAGAAAGCAAGCCTATTCCTCCTCCAAAATATCGACCGGTTATATATCAGGCAATATCAGCTTAACCTTATGGAGGTTATTGATAAGATTAAAGCCGAACATATAGATGGCCTTCGGTTGTCAAGAAATATTCTTCCTCGCATCAAGCTCCTTTCACCCGGCAAATAAAGTCCGATAACAAACAACTTTTTACGCAGGCCTTCAACACAACTTATTTGATTTCATATAAATATTGGAGTAATTAACAGGCAACTCGAACTTCAGGTCTTCCAGAACCGGATATTAAATATATTAACTGATAGCGCTATGAAAAATGAAAGATAAATGATAAGTCACGAACCGCCACCGGGTTGAGTTTGGTCGGATATCTGATTTTAGTACAAACAAGGATTGACATGAACATTTACGACGAGTTTTTTTCTATCATCAAACAACTTAACACCGCCAATATAAGATATGCAGTAGTTGGCGGAATTGCGCTTTCATTTCATACTGAGCCCAGATATACCAAAGGTATCGATTTTCTGGTTTTATCAAATTACATTGACGATCTAAAATCTATTTTGAAAACCATGGGTTATATACTTGAAGCTCAATCATGGACATTCAAAAAATCAAATATTACTCTTCACAGACTGACCAAAATAGAAGGAGAGGACAGTTTAACAATTGATATTTTAGAGGCTGCCGAGAAACGGCATATTCGAATAATTGAAAATGCGATTACGGAAAAAACGGAATACGGGTTTGTGAATATAGCAACCAGAGAGGATCTTGTCTGGATGAAACGGTTAATAAACTCGAAACAGGATATCGCGGATATCGAGGCTTTGGAAAATGTCAAGAATTGAGAAAGTCATCAGAGATATCAATAATCTGCGGGATTTCTACAAGAGAACAAGATTATTGAGATTGCAAATTAAAGCAAAAACATCCAAGCAATCAAAAAATGCCGAACAAAAAGATGCTCGAAAGCATGATTCTCATGACACTCAAGACTGATAGAATATCATGCTTTAAGAAACAGATGGAACGACAATTAAATACTTAAAAAAAGGAATCTTTGATGGCGAAAAAACAGATTAAGGGTGTTATCCCTCCTATGCTTACCCCTTTCAAGGCAAACGGTGACGTTGACTATGACAAGCACATCCGGAATATGGAAAGCTGGAATAAAGACAGGCTGACAGGATACCTGGTTCTCGGATCAAACAGCGAAACAGCTTATTTGAATGAAGCCGAAAAAATAAAACTTATCAAACTTACCGTAAAGCATGCCAGAAAAGGCAGGTTTATAATGGCCGGAACCGGAATGGAATCTGCTCGCGAAACAATCGCCATGACCAACAAGGCGGCGGACCTGGGTGTGGAGGCCGCCCTGATCCTGACCCCGTCCTATTATCATTCCAAGATGAACGAAG
This sequence comes from Desulfobacterales bacterium, assembly GCA_046485065.1. Classification (GTDB taxonomy): domain Bacteria; phylum Desulfobacterota; class Desulfobacteria; order Desulfobacterales; family RPRI01; genus RPRI01. The sequence goes on from JAWOHP010000054.1 coordinate 46,031, forward strand.
AAGCCCAGATCGGATTTTTTACTGAAGTTGCCGATAATACAAAAATTCCTGTCATGATCTACAATGTAACCGCTTTTACGCATATCAACGTAACGGTCAATACAGTCAAAGTTTTAAGCAGACATCCGAACATTCTTGGCATGAAAGACAGCACAGGCAATGTTCCGCAGCTTGTCGCATTTTTATCCGTAATCGACAAAGGCTTTAACCTGATGACAGGCACTCTTTCAGCATGGTATCCGGCGCTGACTCTCGGGATAAAGGCGGGAATTTTCGCCTCCGCCAATTGCGCTCCCAACGAATGCGCGGCAATACAGACGGCATTTGATAAGGGCGATCTTGAAACCGCGAGAGAGATTTACTTCAGGATGTTCCCTGTCAATAACGCCGTAACCGCAACCTACGGTATAGCCGGTTTGAAATACGCAGCAGATTTGACGGGATACAAGGGCGGGCATGTGCGCGCGCCCCTGCTCCCATTAAAGGAAGAAGAAAAAATCAAAATTAAAGAAATCCTTCAGACCGCCGGGCTTATATAGGTCAAGATTCCTGGGGCTATGGTTTCTTGCCTGTCCCGCCTACGGCGGGCAGGCAACAATCCTGTCTATCCTGTTAATTCTGTCTAAAAATCTTTTGATTTTATTTCTTATAAAGCCGAATAAACCGCGGTTGCCGCCTCGATTGCACCCGGTTTGGCTTTGAACCCTTCCGCTTTCAGCACCGCTTCAAGCGCGGAAAGAAAAAGAAAGACGTTTTTGCGGCGGCAGGAGTGGCCCATGAGGCCGACACGCCACACCTTGCCTGCGAACTGGCCCAATCCTCCGCCGATCTCGATGGCAAAGTCATTCAGGAGCGCCTTACGCACCTTAAGATCGTCAATGCCGTCCGGGATACGAACTGCGTTTAACATCGGAAGCCTCTCTTTCTCCGGCACAAGCATGGAAAGCCCCATGGCCTCGATACCGGCAACAAGGGCGCGGTGATTCAGGCTGTGCCGCGCAAACCGCACCTCCAGGCCTTCTTCTGCGATAATGCGCAGCGCCTCGCGAATAGCGTATATCATATTGATCGGCGCTGTATGATGGTATTTGCGATCACTGCCCCAGTAATCGCGCACCATACTGAAATCGAGATACCAGCTCACTACCGGATGTTTGCGCTGTTCCAGAGCCTGAATGGCTGCTGCGCTGAAACTGACCGGAGAAAGCCCCGGCGGACAGGAAAGACACTTCTGTGTGCCGCTGTAAACAGCGTCTATTTTCATACCATCTACTGGAACATTTATTCCGCCCAGAGATGTGACACAATCGACGAGGAAAAGAGCGCCGGCTTCGTGAGCGATCTTTGAGATCTCCTCCAGAGGAGTACACGCACCGGTGGAAGTTTCGGCATGCACTACGGCAACAACCTTGGGTTTGCAGCCTTTCACCGCTTTAGCCACAGCCTCAGGATCAACAGCCCTACCCCACTCGCAGTCAACTCTGATAAGTTTGCCCCCGATACGGTTGACAATATCGCACATGCGGGTGCCGAACACCCCATTGACAGCCACTACCACCTCGTCACCGCACTCCACCAGATTCACAAAGCATGCTTCCATTCCGGCGCTGCCGGTGGCCGAAACCGGGATTGTCAGAGCGTTTTGAGTCTGAAAAATATAGCGCAGCAACTGCTGTGTTTCATTCATAGTCACAAGGAAATAGGGGTCAAGATGGCCGATGCACGGGGCTGCCATTGCTTGAAGCACCCTTGCCGGGACGTCACTCGGTCCAGGCCCCATTAGAACTCGGTCGCCCGGATTGATATCTCTGAAATCCTTTGGATCGATTTTCGAAGTGTCGGTACTCATATTTAAATTGTCCTCCTTCAGGAATATTAATTTGTTTTTTTATTTTTTGCGGTATTGCATGATTCGTTTTTCATGTCAAGTTATACAGAATCGGATTCCCTTCCGCTTGACCCCTCGGCCCCCCGATTCCTTGAACCCTTCTATTCACTATTCACTTTTTACTTTTCACCATTAACCAGATGGCATGCCACAAGATGTTCTTCCTTTGTTCCCTGCGCAGGTTTCAGCTCCGGCTCTTCGGATCTGCAACGGTCGAAAGCAAAAGGACAGCGGGTATGAAAACGGCAGCCAGGGGGCGGGTTCAACGGGGATGGAACATCTCCGTAAAGAACTATCTTCTGTTTCTTTACTGAGGGGTCCGGAACAGGAATTGCCGATATAAGAGCTTGCGTATATGGATGGAGG
>JAWOHP010000049.1:0-15822 GCA_046485065.1 Desulfobacterales bacterium
TATCCCATCCAAAATCAACTATTTCAGAAAGAGCAAGAGATGCCTGTACTTTTGTCTGAATAAGATCCGACTTAAGCATGTAGTTTTCAACAGAGGTCTGGCTTTCGAGGGTAAAACCGGCAATTTGCTGGGCCAGTTGCTTGTATGCGTCAACCTGTGCTGCCCGGAGGGCTTTCAGTGGTGCTGAATTCTGGGAAGAGCTTGTTCCAAAGCCGACATGTTTAAACACCTTGCCGTTCAAAGCCACATTTGAGCCATCTATATTGACTATTTCACTGGCTGTCATACTTGCTGTGGCCTTGGCAATATCTTTCTGAGAATCATAAATTACATCAGTAATCTTAATTCCCGACAAAGTGGCGGATGTCTTTGAATCGGTCTTCCCTACATAACTGTCCGCTGTCATATTTTTAACTTCTTCTAAAGAGCGGACTTTCAGTCCATATACCTGTTCCGTAAGTCCCCTCATAGCGTCATTTTTTGCCGCCATTATAGCCATCATTTTCTTATTGCCGGCCCATACACTTGGCGCACATAAAGTTACACAAACAATTAAAATGAGAAAAAGCTTAATGTGTCTCAATATCATATAACCGCCTCCTTCTTTGGAGTACATCCTGGCCATTTATCACCTCTTATTTCATTATTGGCAAAATCGTATTCCGGTTTATTGTATACTTTAAATTAAATCTCAGATACACATAGTTCATTTCTTTTTAGTGGCTTCGGGCATTAACACTTCCCTGGTTTCATTTTTCTGCCCGACCCAACCGGAATTCAAACTTTCTTTCTTCACATCTGTTTTTACATGATAGATATCAAAAACGATTCTACCACTCTCATTTGTAACTCTCGCTTTTGCATCAACTTTTCCATCTTTCGGCAGATCTGGAATTTGACTGACCATCTGTTTGTTCAGGTTATCCATCTCTTCAGTCCTGTCTTCCACCATTTCCATGTTTCCCGCTGTCGATGATAAAAGAGGAAAAACCAGAAGCAGGCAGATTATTATAATTAATCTCATGCAGTTTTTTCGTTTATTCTCCAGTAATCGTTATCTTACCATTCATCATCGGTAAGTATTCTGCCTACGGAACTCTTTTTCTTCACACTGCTCACAGCGGCTGCCTTTGGGGCAGGAGCTGCCTGCTGCTTTGCTACAGCTGGAGGAGGAGCAGAAGAGGCTGTCTGCTGCTGCTTAGCCACAGCGGCCGGAGGAGCAGCCTGGGCTTGTTCTTGCGGCACTGCCTGAGGCGGAGGTGCGGAGCTTGTCTGTGCCGCAGCAGGTTCCTGCCCCATAAGTCTTGTAAGATACTGTCTTCTCCCCAGAGTGCTTTCTTGAATTGGAATCGAGACATATATTTTGAGGAACAGGTTTTCATCAATTTGACTTCCGGGTTTATAGCTGCCGTCAAGTTTCTGTAACGCAGCAATTGTTGCCTGATCCATAATCCCGTTCAGCTGAACCTCATGCCCGTGAAGATACAACCATTCCTGAGCTTTAAAAATTCTTTCAGGATCAGATAATCTGTAATAAAATTTTTTGATGGCGCTTTCGACATCTCGATCTGGTTCAGCATCTTCACCAAGCAACCTCCAGTAGGGAAGGCCATTATATTTTCCGACAACCTGGATCATACTTAATTCAACTAGAAGCCTGACAGCCGCATGCCTTCCCTGGACTTTTTTAACGGAGCCTTTTCTTCCGAATGTCTGCCCGAAAAGACTTATTCCAAGCTCTTTTTCGCCCATTGCTTTTGATACCTTCATACTGTTGACTGTATTCATCCTTGGAATACCGGCCATTGTTCTAAAATCAAGAAGATTAAAATCAAGAGTAATGCTTGCCAGGCCGGTTTTTCCTGTATCCCCATATCTCAGCTTAACCTCTTTCGATGGGAGATAGTTGGGCAGACCCGTAAACTCAGCTCCGGCACTTATATCTGTACCATCGCCTCTTGTTTCGAGTCCTCTGTCAAATTCAGTAATGCCCCCGCTTATTACAACATCAGGAATAAGTTTTTCATCAAAACTCGAATAGCCGGTCACCATCTGGTTTTGAATAAACGAAGGGTCGTAAGGAATAAAGATTACATTCCCACCTATAGAATTAAGTGAACTCTTTATCATCTCTGTAATGTCCCTGGGTATTTCTCCTCCTGTTGATCCTGACGTTCCGGTATTATCCCCAATGGGATTGCTCTGAATTTTTACAACATCGACATTATATATTTCTGTCATTAATCCGAGATCTGCCAGCGCCTGTGTAAAAGTGGTTATCTGAGAAGTTGGTGGGGCTGTTTTTAGCTCAACATCAATATTTGCCGGATCAACCGATGCGCATGAAACCAGAAGAAAGGAAAATGAAATAATTATCAAAACAATTTGCATCCTCTGGCAGGTCTGTTTATTCCAAAATATATGTCTCATTTTCCCCCTCTATGAATAACATGTTAGGAAGTTTCAGATTTCAGTTAATTGAAGCTCCACGCAGCAAGCTACGGGGAATCTTCGACCGTATGGAATAGCATCTATTTTTAATTCGCTCGCTAACCACGCTGCAAGCAGCGATGAAGGTGCTCGCTTTTTCTGTTCATGGCATGTATTAATCCGACATCTTTTATTTCATAACCTGAATATTATATATATTTCCAGTCTGAGCCCCAGCACCTACAACAACACTGTTCTCATTCTTATCTCCAGTTATGTCACCGCTTTTAGTTTTAGCGGCTTTATCACCTTTTTTAGCTTTCATTTTGGCGTCAGCCATTGCATCCAGAACAATAAAGTTAATGTTATTATCCTTCTTCCCTAACTCATCATCTTTACTTATTCCATCATCAGTAAACGTTGAAATACCGTCATCAAGATCGCTTTCCCCCCAGCTATAACCCGCAATCAAAGCCGGAATAATAATACATATTATTATGAAATATTTCTTGTACATATGCCCTCCTAACATCTTATAGAACAAATTAATCTCATGCCGTGAAACCTTAACTATTGGTTTTACACTATAATATAAAAATTTTGTACACCATGTCAAAACACTATTAATCTGCACATGGATAAATTTTCGGGAGGGCCACAAAAAATTTGTTAATAGTATAGTATATCAAACTATTTCATGAAATCTTTTGCAAGGCTGCGATTTTATACCGCAGCCTTGCAAGTATAACCGACCATAGATGCAACTAATCGAGTTTGACTGAACCCATATTGGCTTCGGCGCCCTTGCCCATTGCCACGTTGGCTGCATTTTTGACATCAGACTGGTTGATAATTGCTCCCTTTACTGTTGAACCCTTCATGTCTACTGTGCCCATGTTTGCCTTTGCGCCCTGACCCATCGCTACGTTGGCTGCATTCTTAACGCTCGATTTATTGATAACAGCACCCTGAACACTTGAATCCTTCATTGCCACTGTACCCATGTTTGCTGTTGCGCCCTTGCCCATTGCTACGTTGGCCGCATTTTTGACATCAGACTGGTTGATAATTGCGCCCTTTACGCTTGAATTTTTCATGTCAACCGTACCCATGTTGGCTTTTGCGCCCTGACCCATCGCTACGTTGGCTGCATTCTTAACGTCAGATTTATTGATAATAGCGCCCTGTACATTGGAACCTGCATAAGCCATCGATACACAAATTAAAAGAACACCAAGTACTAATAATACCTTCTTCATTTTGCCTGCCTCCTTGTTTGTTTTTGTTAAATTAATGTACCCTGATCTTGTGTTTATATAAATTACTTATAAAGGTCGTTGTCAGTGAATCATCTCACATACAATTTGTGAAATATTAACTATAAAAATGGCCCTCTTTGTTGTTTATTCTAATACACTCCTTTCTATGCTCAGGTTCGGCATAAAGCATAAAATTGTTCTTTTTGCAAACATATAACTCTCTTCCCTTATTACACAAACGGTTTCAGGCCTTAAAAATATAGAAGAGCGAAGATTGGCACTCATATAACTTATTTGAATACAACAGAGTTTTTATTGGATTGTCCTCCAATTGCCAGATTTGTATTGGCTCCACTCATTTCTCCGAAAGGAACTCTGACATCATTAATAACAAGCCCTGCTCCTGAATTGGTGCTGGCGCCACCTACACCGCTGTTTTTAACAACTACAGAACCTGAATTGGCTTCGCTTCCGGATCCAACAGCAATATTGGTTACAGCACCTCCATAGACCCTGTTTGAAATATTGCCCCCGGAGCTGTTTTCAAGAACAACTGAACCAAGGTTAGCGCTTGTGTTGCTTCCAGCAGCAATATTGGTTACAGCGCCACCCACAACCCTGTTTGAAATACTGCCACCCGTGCTGTTTTTCATGTCAACAGAACCAAGATTAGCTCTGGCATTACTCCCGGCGGCAATGTTTGTCACCGCTCCACCCGCTACTGTATTTACAATGTTCCCTTTAACACTGCTGTTCTCTAAGTTTACAGAAGAGAGATTCGCCTTGGAATTGCTCCCCATTGCAACATTTGTGACCGCTCCGCCCGCTGCTGTGTTTATGACATTCCCTTTCATGCTGCTGTTTTCCAAGTTTACAGAAGAGAGATTCGCCTTGGAATTGCTCCCTATTGCAACATTTGTCACTGCTCCGCCCGCCGCCGTATTAACAACATTGCCTTTCATGCTGCTTCTTTCCATACTGACTCCGGCAAGGTTGGCCTTGTTGCCTTTACCTATTGCAACATTAGTTACCGCTCCGCCTGCAGCGGTATTTACAGCATTCCCTTTCATGCTGCTTTTTTCCATGCTGACACCGGCAAGATTGGCCTTGTTATTGCTGCCTATGGCAACATTTGTCACGGCCCCGCCTGCCGCCGTATTGATTATCGCACCTTTCACAGAACTGCTCTTCATATCAACAGCAGACAAATTCGCCTTGTTATTGCTGCCTATCGCAACATTCGTCACTGCTCCGCCTGCCGCCGTGTTAACTATAGCTCCCTTGGCACTGCTTCCCTGCATGTCCACTGCGCCAAGGCTTGCCTTATTCCCGGAACCGATCGCGACATTCGTCACTGCCTGGCCTGCAACAGTGTTAACTATTGCGCCCTTCGCGCTGCTTCCCTGCATGTTTACTGCGCCGAGGCTTGCCTTATTACCGGAACCGATCGCAACATTCGTCACTGCCTGACCGGCCGTAGTGTTGACAACAACACCTTTGACATCGCTTCCTTTAAGATTTGTTGCCCCGAGGTTTGCTTTATTATCCTTGCCGAGCGCTACATTTGTCACCGTCTGACCGGCCGCAGTGTTAATTATAGCCCCTTTGACATCGCTTCCATGCAGGTTTGTTGCCCCGAGGTTTGCAGTATTACCGCTTCCTACCGCAACATTGGTATTTGTCTGACCGGCAGAAGTATTTACAACAGCCCCTTTGACACTGCTTGACTCCATGTTAACGGAACTGAGATTGGCTTTGTTATTGGTTCCAACGGCAACATTTAGAGAAGTTGTTCCTGCCGGAGTGTTGACAACGGCACCTGTTACACTGCTGTCTTTAAGATTAACCGAATCAAGGTTTGCCTTGCTTTCTGATCCCAGGGCAACATTAGCTTTATTTGTTGTGTTCGATGTATTGATTACGGCTCCTTTTACATTCGAACCCGCAAAAGCGAGGGATGAAAATAATAGAAGGCCGACTATAGCCATTCCTATTGCTTCTTGTATATTATTCATTATCACCCTCCATATCCCCTTTTTCCCATTATTTCCTACTTCAATTCCATCTTATATTTGCGGATTATGGAATTATTGTCTGTGAAATACCTCATATAGTTGATGTGAAATATTGACAAGATATAGACCGAATAATCAGTTTTGGTTGAAAATGGCTTGTATTAAATCTTTGAATTTAATTATACAATCCTAATTAATGTTTGGTCAATATTAACAATCACGAAACTAAAAATCAATAGATAAATTTCTGTAACACAAAGCCCCATTGACAGTTTGGAAACGTATTAGTGTCCATAATTTGTTTCCGGATGGCCACTAATTATTGCACCCCAAGTATGGAAAGTATGCTGCCCTGCGTAAAAGTCTCATATTGTCTCAAATTTTTCTTTGCCGGGCCTGATATAATTTCTCCTTTCGCATTAAATAAAGATCCCATGACACTGCAGCAACGAAGATCAGAGCTTCCGGGAACAGGATCAATCCGCCTCCCCATGTGAGTACATTTATTACTATAAGCAAAGAATCTGCCTGTATTATCCCGTATTATCAGTAACCTGTGATCAAGTCCTTTTCCCTCAAGCCTTATAGCGCCACCCTGCCTTGTAAGCTCTCCGGCACGGTTTAAATCAATATTTACTCTCCCATCAGAAAACGTCCAGCAACCCGAATCTTTCGGTTTTTTGGTTTCACATATTCCCAATATTCGCTTTAAAATACTCATGATCCTCCAGAATTTTTAATAAAGCTCGTATTTAACGAGCCGTCCGTCAAGGCCGCCACTTACCAGGGGTTTTTTCCATGAAGGTTTAAGCCCTGTTTTTTTTATTAACTCCCTGTTCCCGAAATAGATATATGCTACAGAGCCTTTACAGCGCTGCTTAAGAAAATCTCCCAGGAACTTATAAAAGTTCTCTATTCCATCTTTGCTTTCCATCCGGATTCCATAAGGAGGATTGGAGACAATAGCATAGTTGTTCAGCTCCTGAATTTTTTTTAAATCGGTCACCTTCAAGGATATTTTATCCCCGTACGGAAGAACTTTTATATTTTCCCTCGCCCTGTAAACAGCATCTTTTGAAATGTCGCTTCCGGAAATTAATCCTCCAGAAATGGAACGCATATTCTTGGATGCTTCATCTTTAACATATTTCCATATTTCGGCATCAAAATCGGGAAGCATCTGGAATCCGAATTTTTTCCTCAGAATTCCTGATGGAATACGGCAATAATGCATCAGACCTTCACAGATAAGAGTTCCGGAACCGCACATCGGATCGTAGAACGGCTTATCACCATCCCAGCCTGTTAATTTTATAATTGCAGCCGCAACCGTTTCCTGTATCGGAGCCTTTACCGTTTCCCCGCGATATCCTCTTCTGTGAAGAGAACCTCCGGAAGTATCAAGCCCTATTGTTGCCCTGTCATTTTCAATATGAAGATTGATCCAGACATCAGGATTGTCCGGATTGACATCTGGCCTCTTACCGTAATTGTCTCGGAAGAAATCAGCAATAGAGTCTTTTAGACGAAGGGCGGCATACTGGGAATGAGTTATTTTGCTGTTTGAAACTGTTGCAAATACTGCAAAGGTGTTTTTTATTGAAAAGATGGCAGACCAATCGATTTTTTTTGCGGCTTTATAGAGAATTTCCGGCGTCTCGCACCTAAACGCAAGAAGCGGTGCAATCACGCGCGTAATCAAACGGGATGAATAATTTATACGGTATAATGTTTTTTTATCGGCTTCAAGGTAAATACCTCTGTATGCTGGATATATCTCTTTCGCGCCAAGCTCATCCAGTTCAATGGCACCCATATCCTCGAGTCCGTTAGAAATCTGGGCAAAATACCTGTTCGTTTCCTGATAGTTAAACATCATAATATAGTCCGATCCTAACGTGATACTTCGAACATGCCTTCAGCATGTTTTTGAACAGCTGTTGCCATTCTTTCAAGAGCCTCTTTGAGTAATGACCGCCGGCAACCAAAATTAAGCCTAACAAAACCAGGGGCGCCGAATTCTTTCCCTTCAAAAAGCCCGACACCTGCATCTTCGAAAAACTTTACGGGATCTTTTATGCCGCTCTTTCTCGTATCAATCCACGCAAGATAGGTGGCTTCAATTTGCCGTGACGAAAGACCAGGCATCCTGTTTACAGAGCTTAATACCAGATCGCGATTTTCTCTCAGATAATCAAGAAGAGCGGTGTGCCAGTCATGGCTGTCACGATATGCTGCAATCGCAGCAACATAACCGAGAGTAGTTACACGTGGAACAATCCCGTTCATTTCCGCAGTGAAGCTTTTCCGCAAATCCGGATTTGAAATTATGGCAAAAGAACAGCCAAGACCAGGCAGATTAAAGGTTTTGCTTGGAGCCATAAGAGTTACTGTGCGATCCGATATGTCAGGAGAAAGGGAGGCTATAGGAATATGGCGCTTTCCAGGCTCCAGCAGCAGACCGCAATGAATTTCGTCGGAACTAATAAAAACACCGTGTCTTGAGCAGATTGAAGCAAGAGAGATAAGCTCGTCAATGCTATAAACACGCCCGACAGGATTATGGGGGTTACAGAGCAGAAAAAGACGCGTGCGCTTTGTTATATCTCTTTCCATGCTTTCAAAATCAAATCTCCATTCGCCGTTTGCTTCAACAAGCTCCGTTTTTATAAGGTTTTGACGGGAGTTTGCCGGAGCTGTAAGAAAAGGAGGATATACCGGAACAGCAGTCATAACATCATCATTTTCTATACCTGCTGCCCTGCAAACCAAGTTAAGCCCTGTCACAAGTCCGGGCAGCCATACTATCCATTCTTTTTCAACTTTCCACTCATATTCATTTTTCATCAAACTGATGATAATTTCGTTAAGCTCCTGAGGCGGAAGCGTATAACCAAATACACCGTGATCTATTCTTTTAACCAAAGCATCTATCACGGCAGGAGGGGAAAGAAAGTCCATGTCAGCAACCCAAAGAGGAATAATATCTTTTCCCTTGTACTTATCCCACTTCATGCTGTATGTGCCGCTCCTGTCAACAGGAGCATCAAAATTATAATAGTCCGTCTTTTTCAAAATTATTTTAACTTGCCTGTCACAGCTTCAACTGTCTGTTTATTTAATTTTCTTGCACATGAAGTCCAATCCATACTTGAGCCGACTCCGTGTTCATCGGAAAGAATTAGGTTCCCCTCCGGCGCAAAAAGTTCATACCGTGTATCAAGAGAAGTAGCGCCTGCCCCGAATCCCACAACTATCCGTGCCGCTTTGCTTCCGGCATTGTATCTTACTATGGTTACTTTAAGCAGAGATGTTCCCTTCGTATACTGGTTGCGATTTTCAATAAGACTCGCTTCATAGCCTGCCTTGTTTAGCATCCTTACAAGATCCTTGCCCATAAAGTCATTCAACTGCTCCCGCTGGTCTATTTGAGCTTGTGCAAGGCCATCTCTGCCTATGTCCATTAACACGTTTATTTTGGGTTTTTTGCCTGTTGAAACTGTTTCGGATAAAGTATCCGACTCAGCTTTATGAGTATCCCTTTTGACTTCCTTTGCCGCTTTTGGAGCATCTGTTCTTGAATGACACCCAAATGTAGTTACCACAAAGAATAAAGCAATAATCCATATAAATTTCTTCATAAAACATTCCCCCTTCTTTTGCGATAAGATTCCTGTTTATTATTTATAGATTCTGGTTGCCGTTTCCGGCTTCCTGTTTACTCATATGTCAACCAGAGCTTTTTACAGAGGCTCTGGAGCTTCTCGCATTAGTCAGGTAAACACCCGAGGATACCAATATTGTCCCGGCCAGCAAAGAAAGCGTAACCGGCTCTTTCAGCATGAAAAAAGCAAGAAAAACCGCGCTAACCGGTACAAAGTTAATAAAGAGGCTTGCCCTTGAAGGTCCTATTTTTTTTATACCTTCATAATACCATACAAATCCAAGGACTGTTCCGAAAAATCCTAGATAGACTATTCCCAGCCAGTCTGAAATAGAATATGTCAACATTTTGAAAGCAATGCCTTCATACCATGCGGGAACAAAAAGGAAAGCGGTTCCGGCTATTGAAGAATATGTTATAGCAATAACAGGAGAAAGATCTGACATGACTGACTTTCCTATTAACGAAAAAGCAACCCAGCTCAAAACGCAGCAGAAGATATAGAATTCGCCCCATCCGAGGCTTCCGCTTAAAATCTCGAGAGGATTACCTCTCGATATTACGACAATTGCCCCTGTAACTGAAATTGCCACTCCTGCAAGCTTGAATACATTTAATCTCTCCTTGAAAAAATATGACGCAAGAAGAGTTATAAAAACCGGATTATTTGCGATGATAAGAGCTGCGCGTCCGGCGCCTATTATTTTAAGCCCTTTGAAGAAAAAAACATTGTATGAAAATATGCCCGTCATTCCGAGAAGAATTACAGGTATAATTTGATTTTTTTTTAGTGCCGGAAAATTACCCTCCACTTCTCGTGTGAAGAAAACAAGACAGACCGAAGCCACCGCAAATCTTAAAAAAGAGGCTGAATATGGTTCCACATTTTGCGCAACAATTTTTCCGGCAATGAATGTTCCTCCCCAGAAAAAAGCTGTCAGGAGCAGTTTGATATATACAAGCACGCCTCACGCCTCATGTCTTTCAGTTCTTCCCGCAGCACTTTTTGAATTTTTTACCGCTACCGCAAGGGCATGGATCATTTCTCCCGACTTTGCCCTCTTCTCTTTTTACGGGTTTTTTGACAACCGCATCATCCCCGCCGGAAAATAACAGTTTCTGTTCCTTCGGTTTTCTTATTTCTTCTATTTTTTCTGGTTCGGATATCTGGATCCTGAACATAATGTTTACAATCTCTTCCTTGACTCTTGAAATCATATCCTGGAATAATTCGAAACCTTCTTTCTTATAAACCATAAGGGGATTTTGCTGGGCATAACCTCTCAGTCCTATCCCCTCTTTAAGATGATCCATTGAAAGAAGATGGTCCTTCCATAAATTATCTACTGTCTGGAGCATAATGACACGTTCAAGATGCCTGAAATCTTCAGAGCCTATCAGTTTCTCTTTTTCATTGTAGACTGCCATGGCTTCATTACAAATAAGTTGTTCAAGGCCTTCTTTTGTCATTCCTTCCATATTCCCGCCGCTTAAATTTTTCATACGGAAGTTAAACTGCTTGAAAACCGCTTCGTATATTCCGTTGTGATCCCATTCTTCAGGAAGCATTTTTTCGTCAGCAAAAGTAATTGCTATATCCTCAGCCTTTTCCTGGATCATGCTCTCGATAGCAGGCTTGAGACTTTTCCCGCTAAGCGCCTCACGCCTCTGTCTGTATATCACTTCACGCTGCTGGTTCATTACGTCATCATATTCAAGAAGTTGTTTTCTTATATCAAAGTTATGCCCCTCAACCTTTGCCTGGGCATTTTCAATTGCCCTGCTGATGAGATTGTGTTCAATGGGTTCACCTTCCTGCATTCCAAGTTTTTCCATGATGCCTGTAATACGCTCGCCTCCAAAAATTCTGAGAAGGTCGTCCTCAAGGGCAAGATAAAATCTGGAAGATCCGGGATCTCCCTGCCTGCCTGACCTCCCTCTGAGCTGATTGTCTATGCGCCTGCTTTCATGCCTTTCGGTTCCCAAAACATGCAGACCGCCAAGCTCGGTTACCCCTTCTCCCAAAACAATATCAGTTCCACGCCCGGCCATGTTAGTCGAAATGGTAACAGACCCTTTTTGTCCGGCCAATGCAATAATTTCAGCTTCTTTTTCATGATTCTTTGCATTCAGTATCGTATGCTTAATGCCTCTCTTTTTAAGCTTTGTGCTTAAAGCCTCCGAAACATCGATCGAAACTGTACCGACCAGAACAGGCTGACCTTTTTTGTTGAGTTCAGCGATTTCATCGAGGGCAGCCTCGTATTTTTCTCTTTTTGTCTTGTAAATGACATCCGGATAATCTTCCCTGATCATCGTTTTATTTGTTGGAATAACAACCACATCAAGATTATAAATCTTCTTGAATTCAGCAGCCTCAGTATCGGCTGTTCCTGTCATTCCTGAAAGTTTATTGTACATACGGAAGTAGTTCTGAAATGTAATTGTTGCAAGCGTCTGATTTTCATTCTCTATTTTAACATTCTCCTTGGCCTCAAGCGCCTGGTGCAAACCGTCACTGTAACGGCGTCCTGGCATCAATCGACCTGTAAACTCGTCAACTATAATAACTTCTCCATCTTTTACTATATAGTCAACATCCAGCTTAAACAGAGTATGAGCCTTCAATGCCTGATTAATATGGTGCAGAAGCTCGATATGTTTCGGATCGTAGAGGTTGGATACCTTTAACAATCCTTCTGCTTTTCCAACTCCCTCTTCTGTCATCACAACTGTCCTTGCTTTTTCATCAATTGAATAGTCCTTCCCTTCCTTAAGAAGCGGAACTATTCCATTAACCTGATAATACAAATCGGTGGATTTTTCAGCGGGACCTGAAATTATAAGAGGAGTTCTTGCTTCATCTATCAAAATGCTATCCACCTCATCTACAATCGCAAAATTGAGTTCCGGCTGGACAAGATATTCCTTGTTAAACTTCATATTATCTCTCAGATAGTCAAAGCCGAATTCATTGTTCGTTCCATAGGTGATATCAGAGCTGTATGCTGCTTTACGTTCCTGATCGGTTAAGCCATGCAATATGGTTCCTACGGAAAGTCCTAGGAACCGATAAATATTTCCCATCCATTCGGTGTCCCGTTTGGCAAGATAATCATTTACAGTAACAATATGGACTCCTTTCCCCGTGAGCGCGTTAAGATATGCGGGAAGTGTCGCCGCAAGAGTCTTTCCTTCACCTGTTTTCATTTCAGCTATCTTCCCGCCGTCAAGTACCATCCCACCGATCAACTGAACATCAAAATGCCTCATATTAAGTGTTCGCAGGGAAGCTTCCCTGACTGTAGCAAAAGCTTCAGAAAGTAACGCATCAAGCTTTTCACCCCGCCCAAGCCGCTCCTTGAATATTAATGTCTGGTTCTTAAGTTGTTCATCACTCATGTAATGAATCCTTGATTCCAGAGAGTTGATCATTTCAACTAAAGGGTTAAGCGCTTTTATCTCCCGCTCGTTTTTGCTGCCAAATATTTTGGTTAAGAAATTTCCTATCATTACTATATTCCTTTTGTTTGAAAACTTATCCGGTTTCCATCCGGAAAATGACCTTGCTTAAGCTATCCCGTCATCAATTGAGGGATTTAATTCAGGGTTCTATTTAATAATTATTATTCTACTTTGCAATATATAAAAGGTGTCATTTTGAGCGGAAAATCTTGCTATCTCTTTGATAGGCACAAATGGAATTTCACTAGATACGAGGTCCAAATAAAACGCCCCTCTTTGAATGGAGAGGGGCTTGCCTGAAAGGAAAGTTTTTTATACTTCAAAATTAATTCAGCATATAATTGTCCGGATTAACGGGAATGCCGTTTAAATGCACTTCATAATGGACATGGGGGCCCGTACTTCTGCCGGTATCGCCAACAAGAGCGATGATTTCCCCTCTCTTTACAAAACTGCCTGCTTTTTTCAATAATTTACTTGCGTGTGCATAGCGGGTTACCAGTCCATGGCCGTGATTTATTGCAATAATATTTCCAAACAATCCATTATGCTCGGACAGTGAAACTGTCCCGTTGGCAGTTGCAACTATGGGTGCACCGTGATAGGATGCAATATCATATCCTTTGTGAAATTCCCGTAAACCTGTAAATGGAGAAACACGGTATCCGAAAGTTGATGTCACAGATCCCTGGGTCGGGCGGATTGCAGGAGTTGACGCAAGGAGACTGCGCTGCTCCTCAAAATAGGTCATTATTGATTTAAAACCCTCTGTCTGTGCTTTTACGGCTACATTCAGCTCTTCAACCTGTTCATGCATTTCACGCATGAGACTATCATGTTTTTCTGATAGTGATATTTTGGGATCAAGGTCCTCGGGAGCCGAACCCCCGACTCCAAAAAGACCTTCCTGCAATGAATTCTTTTTTTTATTTCTTATATTGGCTATAGACCTTATTTTTTTTTCAAAATTGTACAAATCTACAAGCTTTGCCTTAAGATTCGATATCTCGCCGGCAAAAAATTGTATTTGCTTACGCTGGTTTGTTACTTCATCTTGCTGAACTGACAATTTGCTCTGAAGGTAACGATTATTCAAAGAAGCTTTTTTTAAAGTGATATAATCATATGCAAAATAACCTGAAAGAATTAAACTGGCGGCAAAGAAAAACAAAGCATACCGAACGATTTTTCCGGAAGCGTTTATCTGTTTTATTGGAGAGCCTGAGTCACGCAATATTAAAAAAGAAATGCCCTTTTTCCCCATGTTAAACACACCACCTTATGAAATAATTATCTGTTTCCGACCCACTTCAGTATTAAAAAATAATGGTTGAAAAAAAGCGATAAATATTGATATATCAACAGTTTATATATTGCTACGGTTTTATTTACTTTTCGCTGGATAGCACGATATAAAGTGTCTGTCAAGCATTTATGATCAAATTTATTATTCTGATAACTACTATAAGTCTGATTAATTCAACAGCTGTTTCAGTTCAAACCGGCCGTATATACATAAAAAAAAGGGGGGCTGAATCCTCCCCCTTTTTATTTCCTGCAATATCAAGCTATTCCGAGCTTGAATTTCAAAGATTTTAAAGTGTTTTTCATGAGCATTGTGATTGTCATGGGTCCGACTCCACCCGGAACAGGCGTTATATAACCCGCTATCTGCTTTGCCGCTTCAAAGTCGACATCACCTTTCAATATAGCAATCTTCTTTCCCGTTTTTTCGCTAACTTTCTCACCAACTCTGTTGACTCCAACATCAATTACGCAGGCTCCCGGTTTAATCCATTCGGGTTTCACAAGGTCAGGTACGCCGGCTGCAACTATAAGAATATCGGCTCTTTTACAATGTGATGCCATATCCTTCGTGCCGGTATGAACAATCGTTACGGTTGAATTGGCACCGGGACCTTTCTGGAGCATCATGTTGGCTATAGGTTTTCCAACAATATTTGAGCGCCCGACAACTACAACCTCGGCTCCTTTTGTCTCAACTCCTGAACGAACTATCAGTTCCTGTATTCCAGCAGGCGTACATGGAGGATATTTGACTTCTGATCCTCCAATCATTAAACGTCCCACATTCACAGGATGAAAACCATCAACATCCTTGTCAGGATCAATTGCATTCAATACTTTTTTCTCATTTATATGTTTCGGCAGGGGAAGCTGAACAAGTATGCCGTTAATCGAATCGTCATTATTATATTTATCTATCAGAGCAAGAAGATCTTTTTCAGAAATATCGATCGGCTGGCTGTCCTGGACTTCTTTGAAACCAACACGGTGTGCGGTCTGGATTTTTAATGTCACATAAGAAATGGAAGCAGGATTTTCACCAATTAAAATTGTTACAAGCCCCGGGATAACACCATGCTTTTCTTTAATAACGGTAACCTCTTTTGTAATTTCATCGAGGATTTGTTCTCTAATTTCAGTTCCCAAAATTAATTTTGCAGGCATCTTTTATCTCCTTTCTAAATATTGTTATTTCAAGCTGTTCTCAATACTCACAATGTATAATTATCGAAATGTTTAGACTATTCATTTATTGTTGTCAAGAAAACAAGCCTTTTATAAAAACCTTATATTTGATACCTTCGTAAAAAGTCAGAAAATGACTTTTTACTTGGCGGCAAAGGGATTCCTCTCTCCCGCCGCTTGAAGTAAATTCAGGCGGTTCCACCCACATCCCAGGCCGGGGCTTACTCGCCCTCGGCCTGATGATGGATTCTTTACGAGTCCATCATATTTGATAATTTTTATGTTTCATATAGGATAGGGAACAAACATAAGACCTGCTGTTTCTTCGTATCCGAGCATTAAGTTCATATTCTGAACCGCCTGCCCGGCAGCTCCCTTAACAAGGTTGTCTATTGCCGAAATCAATATCAGGCATCCGGTCCTATTATCGATTCTGAATCCGATATCACAATAATTTGTTCCTGTTACATGTTTTGTATCAGGCAACCCGATATCA
>JAWOHP010000087.1:0-31051 GCA_046485065.1 Desulfobacterales bacterium
ACATAAGACCTGCTGTTTCTTCGTATCCGAGCATTAAGTTCATATTCTGAACCGCCTGCCCGGCAGCTCCCTTAACAAGGTTGTCTATTGCCGAAATCAATATCAGGCATCCGGTCCTATTATCGATTCTGAATCCGATATCACAATAATTTGTTCCTGTTACATGTTTTGTATCAGGCAACCCGATATCATTGCATAATCTTATAAAAGGCCTGCCTGCATAAAAGTATAAAAGACATTTCTTTATGTGTTCAGAAGATACGCCTGCCTTAAGTCGTGCATAAATCGTTGTGAGCATGCCTTTTGTCATAGGCACAAGATGAGGAACAAAGGTAATGTTTGTTCTCCCGCCTGTTTCGCGGGAAAGAATCTCTTCAATTTCAGGGTTATGCCTGTGGGAAGCAACCTTGTAAGCCCTGAAGGATTCATTGACTTCACAGAAATGAGAAGACAACGCAAGTGACCGCCCCGCTCCGCTCACTCCTGATTTTGAATCTGCTATAATGGATTTGTCATCCAGAAATCCTTCTTTTAAAAGCGGGATCAGCGGAAGAAGTACGCTGGTCGGATAACAGCCTGGATTGCCTATTAAGTCAGCGCCTTTTATTTTATCATAATAGATTTCAGAAAGCCCGTAAACTGCTTTTTCAAGCAAGTTCTTAGATGAATGTGGCTGATAATGTGCTTCATAGGTTTCAGAATTCCTGAACCTGAAATCGGCCGAAAGATCAATCACTTTCTTTCCCTTACTTATCAGCTGCGGAACAATTTCCATGGGTATTTTATGAGGAACAGACAGAAAAAAAAGATCGGCCCTGTCACAAAGGTTATCAATCGAAAGGTCTTCACATACGAGATCAACATGGCCTGCCATTGAAGGGAAAACATGGTCAAACCGCACACCGGCATATTGTCTTGAAGTAATAACAGTAAGCTTTGCCTCCGGATGCCCGGTAAGTATGCGCACAAGTTCAGCACCGGCATATCCTGTAGCTCCAACAACTGCGACTCTTAACATGCACCCTCCTTAAAAAACCATAGTTTCTGGTCTCTGGTTTCTGGTTTATTGGTTATAGTGAATAGTCGTCGGTGAATAGTATTTAGTCGTTAGTGTTCACTTTTCACTGTTCACTTACCACTCGAACCCTTGAACCCTTGAATCCTGGAACCTTCAGTACTTCCGATTCCTGGCTTCCGATCCCCGATCCCTCAATATCTATCCCAGGTATGCCTTCTGAACCTCTTCATTTCTGGCGAGTTCTTTTGCTCCTCCTTCCATTACAATATATCCTGTTTCCATGACATAGGCCCTGTCGGCATATTTAAGAGCGATGTGCGAATTCTGTTCAACAACAAATATAGTTGTTCCGCTTTTATTCAGCTCTTTCAAAACCCTGAATAAATCCTGCATCAGTAAAGGGGCAAGCCCCATAGACGGCTCGTCAAGAAGAATAAATCCGGCCCCGCACATAAAAGCCCTGCCCATTGCAAGCATTTGCTGCTCACCGCCGCTTAATGTATCTCCTCGTTGATTTTTTCGGTCTGAAAGCCTGGGAAAAAGTGAAAAGACACGTTCATAGTCCCTTGAAATCTGTCCGGAATCTTTGCGCGCGTATGTCGCAATTTTAAGGTTTTCCATAACTGTCAGATTGCCGAAAATTCTTCTCCCTTCGGGAACAAGTCCGATTCCGTGCCGTGCAACTACATGATGGGGCGCTACTGAAAGGAGATCAGCTCCTTTAAAGCTGATAGTTCCCTTCGAAACGACAGGCGCTACAGGAGGCAGAAGCCTCATTATGCTCATTAGTGTCGTAGATTTTCCGGCGCCATTTGCTCCGAGAAGAGCCACAAATTCTCCGTCTTTCACGTAAAGGGATATCCCGTGCAAGGCTTCTATATTTCCGTAACGGACGTGAAGATTGTCTATCTTAAGCATGAACAGTCACCTCTTCGCCAAGATATGCCTTTATTACCTGCGGATTTTTTCTTATCTCGGACGGAGTCCCTTCTGCAATTATCTCTCCGAAATCAAGAACATCTATTCTTTCACAAAGAGACATTACAACTTTCATCTGATGCTCAATAAGCCAGATTGTGAGTTTAAACTTTCCCCTGATCCATTTAACCAGCTGGATCAACTGCTCTATATCTCCTGAAGTCATACCTGCCGCAGGCTCATCAAGTAAAAGAATTTTTGGCCTTATAGTAAGAGCTCTCCCAATCTCAAGGCGCCGCTGAAGACCGTAAGGAAGATTTTTCGGGTATTCTTTCTCATATTCCTTCATTTCGAGTATTTCAAGAAATTCTCTTGCGGATTTAATCACGTCCTTTTCTCTTTCAATATATTTCCCTGTGTAAAGAATGGAATCGATAAAGCCGTATCCAAGCCTGTAATGCTGGGAAATACAGAGATTTTCAAGAACGGTCATACTGTTCCAGAGACGTATATTCTGAAAGGTACGGGATATTCCAAGGCTTGTTACTTCATGAGGCTTAAGGCCATTAATTGATTTTCCGTTGAACCGGATCTCGCCTTCCGTCGGTTTATAAAAACCGCTGACAAGATTGAATATCGTCGTCTTCCCAGCCCCGTTAGGCCCTATAAGCCCGAAAAGCACCCCATCTTCAATATTCAGGTTGAAGTTCGAAACCGCCTGCAGACCACCAAAATAATGGTTAATGTTACTTAGTTCCAGAAGTGCCATTTTCTGTTAAAACTCCCTTGATGGGAAAAACCGGCGAAGTTTAGGGAAAACATCCGTAAGCTCGCGATTTCCCATAATTCCTTCAGGCCGGTACAGCATGAGAATTATCAGAAGAAGAGGTATAAGCACCCATTTATAAACCTGAAGGGGACGTAAAATCTCCATCAGGAGAGTAAAGCTTATGGCGCTTAAAACCGACCCACTTAATGATCCCATACCTCCCAGATATACCATGACCATTATTTCAGTCGATTTCATAATGGTAAATGACCCGGGGTTTATGTAGCCGAGAACATGGGCAAAAAGGCCTCCCGCGATTCCGGCAAGGCCTGAAGAGAGAGTAAATGCAACCAGTTTCATCCGGTTAGTATTAACACTCATAATCTCGGCCGCAATTTCATCATCTCTGACCGCTATAACACCTTTTCCATAGGTTGAATTAACGAAATGATTTAAAAGCCATATGCAAATTGCTGTAAAGACAAAAATCCATATCATGACCCAGGGCAGGTTGATTACGCTCGTCATGGAATCAATAACTTTGCCCATCCCCATAAAACCCCTTGCCCCTCCGATAACCTGAATATTTTCTATGGAGCTTTTGACTATATAGTTTACTGCAAGGGTAATAATGGCCAGATAGTCTCCTCTTGTCCTGACTGAAGGAATGGCGACAAGCAGGCCTGCCAGGGCAGCTCCTGCACCTCCGGCAATAAGGGTAAGCGGAAATAAAAATATTGCCGAACCAGATGAAAAAAGAGGGCCGCCAAAAATCGGACTCGACGTAAAAAACCATATATTTAAAATCGAGGTGATATAAGCTCCCACGGCCATAAACCCTGCATGCCCGCAGGAGAATTCACCCATATAACCGTTTATCAGGTTAAGCGAGCTGCAAAGTATTATATTAATGCCTATAAACATTATTACTATCTGTTCATAGGTATTAATAAGCCCGAAGCGGGCAGCGGCTATAACAATTATCGATAACAGGCTATATAATATTGTGGACAAATAACGCTTCATATGGAAAATCCGTTTTTATAATTTCTTTCACCCTTAAATCTTTTGCGCTCTCGCTATTCCGAATATTCCTGTCGGCTTTAAGCTCAACAGGAGAAGAAGTATGGCAAAAGCTATTAGATCCCGCAGAGTGGATGGAAATACGGCTGCAACATAAATTTCAACGAATCCTAGAATAAAGCCGCCCACAAAAGCCCCGCGTATTTCGCCTATGCCCCCTACTACCGCTGCAATAAATGCTTTCCAGCCGACCATGGCCCCCATGTATGGTTCAAGAACAGGATATGCTGTTACAAAAAGGACACCTGCAAGAGCTGCCATGGAAGATCCGAGAATGAAAGTGAATACTATAACAACGTCAAGCGGTATTCCCATGAGCAGCACTGCCACGCTATCGTATGAAATGGCGCGCATCGCCATTCCTAATTTTGTTTTGCGGACAATAGTTTCAAGCAATATGAAAACAAGTATAGTGGCAACTATCACAAGAATCTTTACATTGGTAAAAGTAATACCGCCAATCGTATATATGCTCTTTTCGATAAGTTCAGGAAAGCTTTTCCTGCTCGCGCCCAGAAGAGCAAGGTTTCCGTTTTCAAGAACAAGTCCGCACATAAGGGCAGTGATCACTACATAAAGGCGTCCTGCCCCCTTCTTCCTGAGAGGCCTGTATGCAACTCTCTCAATGGTAACGCCAACACATGATGTAGCCACCATGGTAACAACTACAGTAATAACAAATATGGTATTGCCGTCTATAGCGAAAGGGAGTTGAAGCGAATATGAGCCGAGGAGAAATGAGGCGATGAAAAAGGCGATATAAGCCCCGACCATAAAAATATCCCCGTGGGCAAAGTTTATAAGCAGAAGCACTCCGTAAACAAGAGTGTACCCAAGGGCAATTAATGCATAAAAGCTTCCCCATTGAAGCGCATTCAAAAAATGCTGGAAAAACATTTCTAGTGTCAAATTATTTGTCTCCGAAAAATAGAATTAGTTTCCGGATAGAAACTAATTAAAAAGGCGGGTTTTTACAATCCCGCCTTTTTAAAACAAACCTGTTCAAATCATTGTTACTGAAAAATCAAGCCGTATTAAGGGCATACGGATTTATAAAATCCGAATTCTCCGGAATCGCTGATTTTTACAACTACAGCACACTTGCTAGGATCGCCCTCAGGATTGAAAGTCATCTTCCCTGTTATTCCGTCAAAATCCTTAATTTTGGCAAGCTGATCTTTTATTGCATCACGGTTTTTCTTCATATCTCCCGTAAGGACTCCTGTGTTTTGAACCGCCTGAATCATGAGACGAATGGCATCCCATGTGAGAGCTCCAACATCATCAGGCACATATCCATATTTTTCCTTATACTTGTCGATAAATTCTTTTGTAGCCCCCTGCGCTCCGGCAGCGGCATAGTGAGTGCTGAAGAACAATCCCTTGCAGTCATCACCGCAAAGGTTCATCAGTTCAGCCGATCCCCAGCTGTCGCTTCCCATAATCGGTTTTTTCCAGCCGAGTTCATGGGCTTGTTTTACAATAAGAGGAACTTCGTCATAATATTGAGGGACGAAAAGAACATCCGCTCCTGATTTAACTATTTTTGTAAGCTGTGCACTGAAATCGCGGTCTTTTGTAGTAAATGTCTCAAAGGCAACTACTGAGCCCGGTCCGTGAACTTTCTCAAAAGCTTCCTTGAAGAACTCGGCAAGTCCCTTGGGATAATCACTTGCTATATCATATAGAACCGCAGCTTTCGCAGCCTTGAATTCCTCTGTTGCAAAGTTGGCGGCAACAGGGCCTTGGAAAGGATCAAGAAAGCAGCCTCTGAAGACATAAGGACGGTCTTTTGTTGTTTTAGGATTGGTGGACCACGGGGAAATCATGGGAGTCCCGTTATTGTTGCAAATTTCACCGGCAGGAATAGCCTGCTTGCTGGACTGAGGCCCGATAATCCCGAGAACCTTGTCCTGATTTATCAGCTTGAGGGCTGCTGCTGTTGCTGATTCGGCCTTGGACTCATTATCAACATAAACAAATTCAAGAGGGTATGATTTATCTCCCAGTTTAATACCCCCGGCGGCATTTGCCTGCTCCTTGAACATTTCAGCCGCATACTTTGAACCCTCGCCTACTTTTGGGATATCCCCTGTAAGCGGAATATTAAATCCAATTTTGATTGTTTTCGGCGCCTCAGGCGAGCACGAGATCAAAAAAATAACAGCCATCAGACAACACATAGCCAATAAAATTCCTTTCCTCATTGTTCCCTCCTTTGCTTTTGATCCTTTAACCTTTTGATTTTAAGTTAGATATAACTCAGTAAACCGATATTAGATAATAGGCTGCTCGATAACACAGGCTCAAAACATTTTCAACTAATATTATCGATCTTAAATTGATGAACTCGTAAAAAGTCAAAATTCGGACGGCAAAGTAAAAAGTACAAGTTCAAGGCGTCGCGAATCTTGAGGAATACCGCAAACGCGGGGCTCGAAGGGTGCGCACATAAAAGTACGCCGCAATGACGAAAGATGAAGCGCAACGAAGAAATCGGACTTTTTACGAAGCCGTCAAAATTTAACATATTGAAAAGCTGCCCCTATTCTGTCCCGGCTTGCCTCATCGTTCGAACTTCGAAGTTCGACATTCGATATTCGGCGGTCAGGTATTATTTCCTTGATTTTATACGACTGCCATCGCTCACTGAATCCCCGGGATGGGCAATCACCTTTTCGTTCACCTTTATCCCCGATATGATTTCTGCTTTCAATCCATTTCTCTGACCGACTTCGACCTTACGTTCCCTGGCCCTTCCGTTATCATCGACAAAAACTGCCCATTTTTCACCTGATCGGAAAAGCGAGCTTGCAGGAACCTGGAGTACATCTTTACCTTCCCAGATAACAAAATGCGTTTCAAGCCTGTATCCATCACCTAAAACGCGCCATATTTCTGGTAGCGAAATAATATCGGCAATAATCAAAACCCGCTGTTCCTCAACGCCAAGGCTCGATATCTTGGTAAATCCTGCCGGTTCGACAACCCGTACTGCACCGAGAAGGGGCTCATCGCCGCCCCAGCGTTTAAATAAAACCGGCGTTCCTTTTTGTATTTTAACCGCGTCCGAAGAAAGGACTTCAACCAAAACTTCCAGGTTTTCAGAATTGCCTATATCCATCAGCGGTTCACCGGGATTTACTGCCCCCTCGCTTTCACGGTAAATTTTGAAAATATTACCGCTGACCGGAGAATAAATATAAACGGTACCATGATTTTCAGTTCTTTTAACCGGATTAAAGTTCCGCAGTGTCGCCCTTGCCCTGTCGAATTCAAAACGGGCAACTTCTGCCGCAGCTTTTGCCGAATCCCTGACAGCAAGCGACTTATTAAGCTCCGACTCTGTCTGATCAAACTGATCTTTAGCCGCGTATCCTTTCGAGTATAGTTTCGCAATCCTCTCCGACCTCTTCCCGATGTAATCGGCATCAGCCGCAGCGGCGCGCTCCTTTTCCTGCGCCGCATTGAGAGCGGCTTTTGCTGCGGATACGACCGCTTCAGCTTCGGCACGACTCCGCGGATCAAGAGACTGTGACCTCAAAGGTTCCAGGACAACAACCACCTCTCCCTTCTTTACCTGATCTCCGACCTTTGTGACAATACGCCGCATATATCCGGATGTTGGCGCTGAAATTACAAAGCGTTCCTTCAGACGTGTCCGTCCCTCTTCCTCGATTGTAACCTGCAGCGGACCCCGCGAGACATCAACGAGATCGACATCAACTGCTTTGGGAATGAAACCGTACAAGGTCGCAAGGACTGCAACCAGAATAATTATGATTACAGATAATTTTCTTCGAAATGCAATATTCATGAATCTACTCCCTCGTTTTTAATACTTCAACAAGATCAAGATGATCCAGCTTATGGCGCACAATCAAACTGGATACAGAAGCCGATAAGAAAATTACAGCTGCCGACAGTGAATATGTTTTCAGCTCAATAATAAGAGGCACACGGAAAAGGTCGGATGCCAGCGCCTGGGCGATATAAGCGCATAGCCAGTATCCGATAATGAATCCGAAAGGAACAGCAATCAGGGTCAGTAGTCCCAGTTCCCCCAGAAGAATATAAGATATTTCACCCCGAGTATATCCCAGCACCCTGAGGCTGGAAAGCTCCCGGCTTCGCTCAGAGAGAGCTATTCTTGCACTGTTATAGACAACGCCAAAAGATATGAAACAGGCCATCAGGGTGGCAATGAAAGTGAAAAAGAGCATCGCTCTGGCCTGAATTTCATTAAAATTACGTATCTCTTCACTCCTCACTACGGTTCCGGAAACCCGCGCCATTTTGATAAAACGCTTATAAAGCTTCTCTCTGAACATTGAATCTGTTGCAAGGTAAGCGCCTGATATGGCGTAACCCTCCCCCATCATACGGTTGAGTGCCGTAATATCCATGTATCCATTTACTCCCAGATACTGTTTTACCAAAGCGGCAACCGGTATCTGGCAAACCGGTTTTGATCCTTCGAGAACCTCCACAGTCAGCATATCACCGGCTTTAACACCGAGAATTTTACCGAGATAATCGGTTAAAACTATACCTGAAGGCGGAATAGACAACACCTTAAAATTATTGTCGAGCAGGAGATGGAGGCTGCTGTCAGGTTCTATCCCGTTGATTGAGGTCTTGTAACTGCGGTGACCGAATCTGAACTTTGCCGGAACAGTTCTGAAGGGTTCAGCTGAATGTACACCATCGAGTCCCTTGAGTTCAAATATCGCCCTTCGTGAAGTGGGTTCCGCGAACGCTACTGTCATATCTTCCTTCTGGGAAAGAATAAACTGGACATTAATCATGTAAGCAACCGAATCCTTGAAAAACCCGCTTGAGATCATTGTTGCACAGGCAACCGCAATTCCGAGGATTGAAAGAAAAGTCCTCACCGGCTTACGCTCAACGTTCCGCAGGATAATTCTCGACGGTTGGGTTAGCCGGCGGCCAATTCCTGTTTTTTCAATCAGAGTTACCCTGTACTTCGCGGGAGGCTCGGGCCGCATAGCTTCGGCAGGCTGCTGTTTGGCAGCCCGCCAGAGAGAGTGCATAGTACCGGCAAGAGCCGAGGCTATACTTATAAGGATTGCGGAAATAATGACTCCGGGATGCAATACATATACAAGTTCTGGAAATCTGTAGACTTCCATATAAATTGCACCCAGCATCTTTCCAAACCAGATGCCCCCGGCAACACCAAGAATCAGGCCGGCAAATAAAATCAAAATTACAAGTTTCGCGTAATGAATACCGACATCAATATTATTGTATCCGAATGCCTTCAGGGCTGCAATCTGTTCACGCTGAGTATTTATTGTCCGGCTCATGACAACATTCAATAGGAATGCGGCAACACAGATAAATATCGTGGGAAATATTTTTGAGCTCTTCTGAAGTTGACGGAATTCCTCATTCAGCATTCGATGAGATATCTGATCCTTTCGTCCGTAAGCTCCGAACCCGCCATATCGTTCCACGATATTGTCAAGTTCAACAAGAACTTCACTCGATTTTGCATGAGGATAGAGGGTTAATACAACATCATTAAACGCCCCGTCCATATTATAAGATTTGCTGAGAGCCTTACGTCCCATCCACAGGATGCCAAAACGCTTGAAATCAGGACTTATTGCCTCCGGACGCATCAGGAGAACAAACTCCGGAGAAAGAGCAATGCCTGTAATTGTGAGCTTCTTCCATTTTCCGTTTATAACAGCCGCGAATTGATCACCCGGATTAAAATTATGCGCCTTGGCAAAGTTTTCATTGATAACCACTTCATTATCCTTTGCCGGATCCGCAAGCCTGCCCTGCCTGATATAAAGACGATTCAAGAGCGGCTTGCCGTCATCGGGAATGGATATGATTCTGGCAGTAACAGGCTCTGCAAATCCGCTTATATCGAGCTTCACATAAGCGGAAACACGTGTTTCGACCTGATTGACACCGGGAACATTTTTGATCTTATCTTTAAGGCTTTCCGGCGCCCGCTTCAGGTTTACAAAAACATCTGCAAAACTGTAGTCCCGATAGAACGAGTTTCTGGTGAGATTCAAAGAATCCATGGTGCTGATGAACATGATAAAGGTCGCGACACCGCTCATAACAACCAGCGTAATGGCAAAAACCTGGCCTTTCATACGCCATAAATCACGCCATAGTTTCCGGTTAAGCGATTTCATCATAATGTCTTTCAAATATCTGATCTATATTCGAAAAGGAGTCAAGGATTCAAGGGTTCGAGGGTTCAAGGGTTCAAGCGTTTGGATTTTACCGACTCATCTGTTCACTTGAACCCTGCCGAAGGCCCGCCAATTTTTGTGGGAGGACAATTGGAACCCTCGAATCCTGTTTTTATTCACTTGAACCCTTGACCCCTTGAATCCTCGAATCCTATAGGATCACCAATGGAGTTCGCCGGGCGCTTTTTTCACCGAGTTTATCTTTACTTCCGAAATTCTTCCGTTACTGAGATAAATTACACGGTCGGCCATTCCGGCAATGTCTGCGTTATGCGTGATAATAGACGTTGCCGTACCCAGCTCACGATTGATCTTCTCCAGGGCTTCAAGCACAACGATTCCCGTTTTGGAATCAAGAGCCCCGGTCGGTTCGTCACAGAGCAGAACCTCAGGGTTTTTTGAGATGGCGCGGGCTATCGCTACGCGCTGCTGCTCTCCACCCGATAACTGGGCGGGAAAATGATCCAAGCGCTCGGTCAAACCTACAATCGCCAAAGCATCTTCCGGAACCATCGGATTTCTTGCTATCTCAGTCACAACTTCCACATTCTCTCTTGCGGTGAGGCTCGGAATCAGGTTGTAAAACTGGAAGACAAAGCCAACATGATAACGGCGATATTCAGTCAGTTCCTGTTCATTGGCATTAGTCAGATTTTTTCCCATGTATGAAACGAATCCGCTTGTTGCTGTATCAAGCCCGCCGAGGATATTCAATAATGTAGACTTGCCGCTTCCCGACGGACCGAGAAAAACAACCAGCTCGCCGGGAAAGAGCTCCAGATTCACACCCCGGAGAGCATGAACCTTCACTTCGCCCATATTATATGTTTTCGTTAGGTCTTTTACCTGAAAAACCACATCTTCCGGATTCTTCACATGCCCTTTATTCATAGTCTCAGTTCTCTGGTTCGTGCGTGGTACACCATATATAGGGCATCGATATTCTGATTTTTATTCCATGCCCCCTGCTGCTCCCGCCTTGCGCTTCGCTCCTCACGATTCCCTCAGGGCCTCCACGATATTCATCCTCGAAGCCCTGAAGGCGGGAAGTATGCCTCCGATAAATCCCATTACAAGAGAGAATAACAACGATTTATATATTATTTCAAATGTGATCTTGAAGCTGAAGGCAAGCTCCGAAAATGTCTGGAAATTGGTTGTCGATACCGTAATAAACTGCAAAAAGGATGCAAAAAAGAGCCCCGCAAATCCGCCTATAAAACCGAGAAGCAGGGACTCGAGAAGAAAGGCGACAAGAATACTCGACCGGTTGAATCCCAGGGCGCGAAGCGTCCCGATTTCGCCTGTCCTGTTTGCAACAGCCGCATACATGGTAATCATGGCCCCGACAATGGCTCCTATCGAAAAAACCAGAGTAAGATACTGTCCTAGAATCCGCAGGAATTTTGCCATCATCTCCGACTGCTCTTTGTAATATACTGTTTCACGCCTGGCTTCCAATGTAAGCCTTGGATCACCTTCAACATTTTTTTTCAGGGTCTCAAAACCGGAAGAGTTCACGAGTTTGAAAAGAAGAGACGAATAGACCGGCCTCCTGAAAGCCTGCATAAATTGATCCACATCTCCCCATATTTCAGAACCGTATCCTGTATTGCCGGCATCAAAAACACCCACAACCGTCCATCTCCGCATGGCAAAGAAAAGATTATCACCAAGCCCCGCATTCTTGAATCTCCCTGCAATGCTCCGGCCGACAAGTATTTCCAGTGATCCTGGTCTCGGAAGACGCCCATCCTTCAGCCTTACCTGAGGCCGCAACTCAAGCGAATTTTCTGAAATTCCCCTTATTACAACATTGGCCGGGCTGTTCGATTCCTTTTTTTCAAGGGTGATAAGAACAACAAGCTCCTTTGCAAGAAACCTGCGCCCGTTTGCGCCTACAGCGACCTCCGGCATGGTCTCAACAATGGAAGCCTGCATCCTTTCTACACCGCTCTGCACCTCTGAAACAGAAGAGCGCCGGATTACAACAACATTATCGTATGAGCCTGTATCTACCAGTGTCTTTTGCAGCCCTTCGGCAAGCATCACTATCGAAGCAAATACAAAAACGACAAGCGCCATTCCGGCTGCAGTAAGTGAGGTGGTAAGTCTTCTTGCAAGCAGGTTGCGAAAACTGTAAAAAAAGAGAAGGTCCATATTCAGCCTACCCTCCCCAGCCCGCTTGCGATAGGAACGGATATGGCCCGCCAGATCGGAAATATCGCTGCAACCACACCGACAATAAGGGCAGCAAGAATGTCAAAATAAATAGTCCGTGAACTTATATTGAAAATGGGGAAAAAGTCTCCCACAGCCCTGGCAAAAGCATCCGCAGCCGGAAATGTGGCAATAATTCCTGTCGCGCACCCTATCGCCGTTATTAACAGGGATTCACCCAGTATAAGGATGGAAAGGTAAAAACCCCCGAAACCGAGTGTTTTGAACACCGCATATTCACTCATCCTTTCACGCACGGACATCGCCATAGTATTTGCCACAACAGCGAGGATAATGACTATAACCACCAGAGAAACAAGCTGTATTACCGTCAGGATAGTCTGGCTTAAAGCGATGAAACTCATCTGAAACGCTTTTTCGGTCTCGGTAAGGGTTTCCGCGAAAGAATTTCTAAAAAGACTGTCAACCGATTTACTGGTTGAGGCGGCAATATCAGGAGAAGAGGTTCCGATAATGTAAAAACCCACCTGGTCAGCCCTCCGGGGCTGGACCTTTTTCATTGTCTCGTTCAGATAATCCCAATGGAAGAAAAACTGGCTTTCATCTATTGTCTTACTTTTTCCCTTGTAAACAGCCCGCAGGATAAACTCCCAGTTGCCCGGGAATATGGTGCCCCTTAGCACAATCGTATCTCCAGGTTTCCATCCGAATCTTTTTGCCAGCTTCCGTCCGACCACACAGCCTTTTCTGTCCTTTAAAAAGGAGAGTTTCTGTTCGGGAGGAATCACAAATTCAGGATAGAGGTCAAGATATGTTTTGGAATCAACCGCAAAATTGGCAAAAAAATTCTTCTCTTCAATATATATTCCCCCGAACCAGTTCCCGAGAGAAACCATTTTAATCCCATCCACACCCCGTATTTTATCCTTGTATGAAAGGGGAAGAGGAAAGATCAGCGAGATCGCGTTACGGGTAACCAGGCGGGTGGAAGAAGATGCGTCAACCCCTGCATACCAAGCGCTTACAACTGTCCTGAGAAGGCCAAAGGCAAGAATTGCAACGCATATTCCGCAGATAGTCAGGCCGGCACGGAGCTTGTGCCTAAAGGCATTCCGAAAAAGAAGCTTCAGGAGCATTGGCAAGAACACCCTTTTCAAGATACTTCATGTTGTTGGCTTTTTTTGCCGCCCGCGGATCGTGAGTCACCATAATAATCGTTTTTCCGATATCTCCGCTCAGCCTCTCCATAAGCCGCAGCACCTCTTCAGCCGATGCCCTGTCTAAGTCGCCGGTCGGTTCGTCGGCAACAATCATTGTGGGATCTGTAACAACAGCTCTTGCGATTGCAACCCTTTGCTGCTGTCCGCCTGAGAGCTGTCCCGGATAATGATCCATCCTGTCTTCAAGGTTAACAAGATTAAGGGCAGTGGTGACATGTTCTTTTCGTTCTTTTTTTGAAAGATCGGTCAAAATAAGGGGCAATTCAACATTCTCAAAGGCGGTTAATACCGGGACGAGATTATAGAACTGAAAAATAAATCCGACATTTTCAGCTCTCCATTTTGCAAGCATCGACTCTGAAAGCAGGGAAATATCAATTCCTCCGACCTTTATGCTTCCGCTGTCCGCCTTATCGAGACCTGCTATAAGGTTGAGCAGTGTACTTTTGCCCGAGCCCGAAGGCCCCATTAGAGCAAGAAAATCCCCTTCTTCTATACTCAGGGATATATTCTCAAGGACAACAATGGACTGATTTCCACGGCGGTATGATTTGGTAAGGTCTTTAATTTCTACGATAGACGCCAATTTCTGTGCTAATCCTCCAGAACCTTGACCTTTATCCCGTCTTTGACTTTACTTGCGGGCTTTGCAACCACAATTTCGCCTATCCCTGCTCCGCTTAATACCTCCACCATGTTTCCGGCCCGCCTTCCGGTTTTTATTTCCGTTTTATATGCACGGCCGTCTTTCACCAGGAAAAGAGACTCCTTACCTCCAATTACGGCTATTGCATCTGCAGAAATTGCAGCTAAAGGTTTTTCTTCTTCTTGGAGTACCTCACGGGAAAGAAAGGCTACCTTGGCGCTCATCTCGGGAAGTATCCTCGGATCATTTTGCTTGAATGCCACCTTGACCATGACCGATGCCTTTGTCCTGTCGGCTGTCGGGACTATCATGTGGACCGCTCCCCTGAAACGGGAATCCTGCAATGCATCAAGCTGGATTTCGCACGGCTGCCCGTTTTTTACAATGCCGATATTCGACTCGGAAACATCTACTTCAACCTGGAGGGACTCCATATCCGCAATATCCACAACCGCTGCCTTTGCGTTTGTGGCAGCGCCAAAAGGAGTAATAATATCGCCAATATCGGCGTTCTTTGTAAGCACTACCGCGTCGAAAGGCGCCCGGATAGTCGCGTATTCAAGCAGAACTTCGGCTTCCTTAAGCGCTGCTTCACTGGCCTTAATTGAAGACTCCTGTGCTGACACGGCGGCTTTTGCCCTTTTCCATCTTGCTTCGGCAATATCATTCTCGGATCTTGCCACGCTTCCCTTTTCAGAGAGTTTCAACATCCTGTTAAAGTTCAATGCCGCGTCATCGAATTCAGCTACAGCCTGTTCCAGGGCAGATTTGGCGGCATTGACGTTTGCCAAAGCTCTGTTTCTTGCCGCAACAGCATCATCATTTTCCAGCCTTGCAATTACCTGGCCTTTCTTAACCCTGTTTCCTTCTTCAACGCCCAGATAAACGAGACGCCCCGTGATCTTCGACGCGACTGCGGCTCTCCGCTGGGCAACTACATATCCGCTTGCATTAAGAAGTGTGTATGTCTGGGACGGATAAATATTTACAACTTTTGAAACCCGGACTTCAAGCGACGGAGTCAGATGTCCCTGTTTGTAAAGAATACCCGTTGCAATCAATATTAATATTATTACCAGTAAGATAATATATTTTTTCTTTTTCCCCGCACCCGCAGCAGTATCTGATTTTTTTATGCGAAGCTTTGATATGTCGTCGCCTGACATCGTTAACCCTTTCTATTTTTTTCTTAAATCCTCGGCCATATCTTTTACTATTGAAAGAACATTCTTTCCTCGTTCACGGGCAATACCGTGCGCCTCATCTACTATTTTTGCAGCCTGGCGTTTCAGCTCGGAAATATCGGGCACAGGAAGGTTCTTCTTCCGATATTTCGCAGTCAAAAGGCCTATTGCCAGACGCTCCTCCTGATCTCTTATAAAGCCCATGATCATTTCACCTTTATCGTAGTTCGTACATCGTACTTAAAACTTCGTTGTTCACGATTCGTGGATCGTGAATCGTGGTTTGCTTTTCGAAGTTCGATGTCCAATATACCCGTGTAACGGGCCCGATTTTTGGCTTTCGCCTCTTTAATCCTTGACTACTCGAAACCTTTTTTTAACTATTCACCATTCACTATAATCTCACCACTCTCATCATATTTGTAGTCCCCTCAACATATTCAGGATACCCGGAGGTAATTACAATCAGATCACCTTTTGATACATAACCTGAAGCGAGAGCTGACACGGCCGAACTATCTGCCATATTGTCCTTCCCTTTCAGCTCAACCACAAGGCTTGGCAAACATCCCCAGCAAAGAGCAAGGCGCCTAACAGCACTCTTTTCAGGGGAGAGAGCTATGATTCTTGTTTTTGGCCTGAATCTCGATATATGCGCTGCAGTTGAACCCGAACGGGTTGTAGCAACTATAGCACTGGCATCAAGGTGGTCAGCCAGGACGCAGCTCGCATAAGCAACAGATTCCGAAATATCCTTCTTAGGCATGAGTCTGAGATATCTCTCATGGGGAAAATTCTCTTCAGCCTTCTCCGCAATTCTTCTCATATACTGAATCGCATGGACAGGATATTCCCCGCTCGCCGTCTCTTCAGAAAGCATCACGGCGTCAGTCCCGTCGAGGACTGCGTTTGCGACATCATTTGCTTCGGCTCTTGATGGACGCGGCGCGCTCACCATTGAACGCAGCATCTGGGTTGCTATTATGACCGGCTTGCCCATATTATTGGCTTTTTTCACAAGCAGCTTCTGGATATTCGGAACATTTTCAAGAGGAATTTCGACTCCAAGATCGCCCCTTGCGACCATTATTCCGTCCGTTGCTTCCATGATTCCATCTATGTCATCAAGAGCTTCATGTTTTTCTATTTTGGCTATCACGGGAATATTTTTCTTCTCACTCTTTATTATTTTTTTCAGTCCGATAATATCCTTTGAGCTCCTGACAAATGAAAGGGCGATATAATCCACATTGTTTTTCAAACCGAAGAGAAGATCCCTGTGATCTTTATCCGTTATTGCGTCAGCCTTGATTGTGCCCGTGGGAAGATTTATTCCCTTGTTCGAAGTAAGAAACCCACCGGTAACAACTTTGCAGAATATGTCGTTTTTGCCTGTTTTTACAACAACAAGCTCCATCATACCGTCCGCCAGCAGTATTCTGTCTCCCGGTTTAACATCGGAGGGAAGATTTTTATATGAAACTGAAACGCGTTCCTTGTTTCCCTCAACCCGACTGCTGGTAAGAACAAATGTCTGGCCCGGGTCAAGACGCACGCCGGGCTCTTTCACTTTACCGACTCTTATCTTGGGGCCGCAAAGATCCTGGAGTATGGCGACATGGGCTCCAAGTTCATCTGAAATAGAGCGTATTGTATTTATCTTTTCGAGATGTTCACTGTGCGTCCCGTGGGAAAAATTCAATCTTGCCACGTTCATCCCGTTCAAAATAAGCTCCCTCAAAACTTCCGGAGACTCGCTAGATGGGCCTATTGTGCATACAATCTTTGTTTTTGGCATAATCCTGTTATCCTTTTTCCATAATTGACAGCTTCGTGAAAAGCTATTTTATGCCTTTCCGACAATCCGTTTTTATACGAACATGTTGAAAGTCTTAATATGCTCTCTTAATCCGTTCGCATATGACTTCCAACTGGTTCACTAGAATTGACGTGTTCGTTGGAAGCTATTTATTTCACATGAAGGCATAAAAGCGCTAAGAAAGACCGGTTTATTTCTGCAGGCAGATTTGGAATATAACGTTCTCAAGTATGAGTTTAGGATCCCTGCCTGATGACTTAAGCTCCATATCTGCTTTTTTCAGTTTTTCATAGCAGAGGAGAAGATCCTCTTTTTTAAATTTTTCCGCCTTCTTAAATAACTGATAAACAGGATAAGGAGTTCTGGCGTTTTTCGCAATAAAAAGATCGGAGGATACCTTGCTTTTCTTTTTTACCGGTTTCTTTTTTTTATTTTCAGCTTTCTCATCATGCTCCTCATCCGCAAAATATCTGTCCCAGCCTTCAATACCGTCAAGCAAATTCTTTTCATACTCAACAATGGCCGGCATAGTGACAGAAGAGAAGCGTGGATACGAAAAACCCGGATCCCAGGCTTTTCCGTAAGAGCTCTCCGTGAATCCCTTTTGAAAAATAAGTTTTCTGAACTGGTTTATTATCGCAGAAAGAATCTGAAGGGGATGAATTTCGGAGTAAAGAAGAGAATCGAGGAACATAAGTGAATTTTCAAGATTC
The DNA here is from genome assembly GCA_046485065.1 of Desulfobacterales bacterium. Taxonomy (GTDB): domain Bacteria; phylum Desulfobacterota; class Desulfobacteria; order Desulfobacterales; family RPRI01; genus RPRI01. Next base: position 17,797 of record JAWOHP010000087.1, read on the forward strand.
CTATCGGACACAGCATTTGTAAAATCATATATTGGATCTCTTTTTGTCCGCTCCAGTACAGTTTCAACATCACCCGCAGTTATATTTTTTCTTTTTCCGGAATAAGCAATAAGCTTATCCAGGTTGTTAAAAAAGGTTCGCAGGTCAAATCCGGTTTTTTCAAAAATGGCAAGATACGCATCCTTATCGATAGTCTTGCCGTTTTTTAACAATATGGCGTTCATTCTTTCTGAAATAAGGTTTTCTTGGGCAACTCTGTCGCCTTTATAGTCCCCTTTTAAAACCTGGCAATCAATAATGATACCGTTTTTGTTCAAAGCCTTATAGAGGTTAAGCCTTTTATCTGCCTGTTCGGCTACGATGATAAGATGGTTGCCTTTTGGAAATCCTTTCTCAACGGCTGTCAGCAAAAAGTTGACGCTGTCTTCTCCCGCTGACAAATCGACATTGTTTTCCATACAATAAGCAATAATGTCATCTATCCAGTTATAATCGGAAATACTATCATCAATTTTAAGCGACTCTTTTCTGTTTGATTTACTCACATCATCAAAAGAAAGATTGAGCAAGGACATGACGCCTGTAAAATATCTCGCGGCCTTTTTAATATCGTTACGGGCACATGCTTCTTTTGCCTTTGTAAGTAAATCCGCCTGATTCTCTTTCGAATAGAATATTTTGGAATCAATTAAGGCAACTACTTTTCTGCCCGATAAAAATGAAAATGTATTAACCCTCTCAATAGCATCGAATATGTTCTCATTCGTGCCATCCACCGGTTCATAGTTCATTTCCCTTGATGATACGTCAGGGAGCATGGCATCGAGAAGCTCATAAAGAGCGGTTTTGCATAGCATTTCTTGGCCGCAAAAAAAATAAAGTTGAGAAAACCCATCTTTTACGGCGCTTTTTATATGACTTTGCAGGTCGTTGAAGTTGATCTCAGACATTTTGATTCAAAATATTTCTATTTGCTTGTAGCTCTTTTGTGAAATACGAAAAGCATTATCAGGGAAATAACAACCATGAATCCGCCGACAACCTGTGAAATCGATAATACACCATAGAAAAATTGGCCCCTGAAGTCGGCCCGGAAGATTTCAATAAATGATCTCATTATCCCGTATATCAAAGCATAGAGCCAGAAGAGCTGGCCGTCATGTTTTTTGCGTTTGCGGAAAAAGAACAGGAACAGAAATATTGCCAGATTGCCAAAAGCTTCATAAAGCTGGGTTGGATGAAGCGGTATTCCGGTCGGAGCAAGCGAATCGGGATGGTTAAAGGTAACAGCCCAGGGAAGATCACAATGTTTTCCGTAACAACAGCCTGCAAAAAAACATCCGATTCTTCCAAAAAAGTGGGCAAGAGCTACCGAAGGAGCCATAATATCGGCTGTTTTCCATACAGAAATGTTTTTTACCTTTAGAAAAATAACCCCTGTGACGAGGGCGGCTATGAATCCTCCGTAAAAAACAAGGCCTCCGTTCCATATTTTAAGTATTTCAAACGGATCCCTTAAGAACATACCCGGACTTGTAGCAACGTAAAAAAGCCGGGAACCGATTATTGCTGCAACCAGCAAGTAAAAGCAGAGGTCCATTATCTTCTCATGATCTTCCCCTAATCTTTTTGCTTCCTTTGTGGCAATAAATATTCCTGCAAGAAAACCTACGGCAATAAAAAATCCGTAGGTAAATATTGAAATTGGTCCAATTTTAAGAAGAACCGGAAACATCTATTCTCCGCAGCCCGTCATCCGGGAATTTTCCTGAATAAAAGATGAAAGACAAAGATTACCATGCCTATGGAAATCGAGCTGTCTGCAATATTAAAAGCAGGCCAGTGATGGTTTCCTACATATAAATCAAGGAAATCCACAACACTTCCAAAGCGTATTCTGTCTATAAGATTTCCGGCAGCCCCGCCAAAAATAAGGGCAAAACCGGTTGCGAGTATCGTATAACTTCGTGGGGTAGTATAATAAAAGTAGAATATAAGGCACATTGCAAGAGATGAGACAACAAGGAAAACCATTCTCCTTACATCAGGATTCTGATTTGCAAGGAAACCAAAGGCTCCACCCGGGTTATGAATATGTGTGATATTGAAAAATCCCGGAAATACAGTTATTGAATAATAAAGAGGCATGGTTTTTAATATAACCGCCTTGGTTATCTGGTCCAGCAGAATCACCATCCCGGCAATAAATGCAAGTTTTATATATTTGTTATCAAACAGCATCAATAATTGTCTCTGTTTTTATCGTCCGTCCGCCATACTGTCTGGTGGATTAGACTGAAGACTATTAGTAACTTCAGCCTTATGCTTTCTAACTGTTAACTGATTGCTAATAACTGATCATTGGTTCCTGGTTTCTGGTCTCTGGTTCATGGTTACTGACAACCGATAACTATGCGCCTGGCACCCTCGAACCCTTGAATCCTCGAACCCTTATTTTAACTATTCACTGTTCACTATTCACTCTTCACGCCTTACTGATCTCCCCAAGCGCATCCCGGCACCTGCCACAGATATTGGGCTCATCGGCATATGACCCGACAGAAAGATCGTACATCCAGCATCTTTCACACTTGCTCCCCCCCGCGGACTCTACCAGCACGTAAAGACCTTTTACATCCCTGCTTTCAAAAGCTCCCGGAAGACTTTTCTTCTTTGACAAAGAGACTCCTGATGTTATAAAGACTGTCCGCAATTCTTCTGAATACCCCTCAAGAAGTCTTATCAGATCGCTATCTGCTGCTAAAGTTACAGCGGCATCAAGTGAATGCCCGATCAGCTTCTTTACCCTTGCTTCCTCGAGAGCTTTCGTCACTTCTCCCCGCACTTCGATAATCTTTTTCCACCTTCCGGCAAGTGCCTCGTCTTTCCACTCTTTTCCGGTAACAGGCAGTGAGGCTATATGGATGCTTTCTTCTTTCCTCTCCGTCATGGGCATTAATTTCCATATTTCTTCGGATGTGAAAGGAAGTATCGGAGCCATAATTCTGGCAATTGAATCGAGTATGGCATATATGACCGTTTGAGCGCTTCTTCTCTCAACAGATCCGGAAAAAGATGTGTAAAGTCTGTCTTTTAATATATCCAGGTAAAAAGCCGAAAGATCTATGGTGCAATAGTTATAAAGGCTGTGGTAAACTATGTGAAACTCATAGGTATCGTATGCAGCGAGGCTCTTTTCCGTCAGTTCGTAAAGCTTATGAAGGGCAAACCTGTCAATTTCAGGCATCGATTCATATGAGACGGCGTCTTTTGAAGGATCGAAATCATATAAATTCCCGAGCATGAACCGGCAGGTATTTCTTATTCTTCTGTATGCGTCACTTAACTGAAGCAGGATGTTATCTGAAATACGAACATCATCCCTGTAGTCGGAAGCAGAAACCCACAGCCTCAGGATCTCGGCGCCGTATTTGTCGATCACTTTCTTTGGAGCTATTACATTTCCGACAGATTTGGACATCTTTTTCCCGTCTGCATCCACGACAAATCCGTGGGTTAAAACCGATTTGTACGGAGCCTTTCCCCTTGTCCCCACTGCAGTAAGAAGAGAACTGTGAAACCAGCCTCTGTGCTGGTCGCTTCCTTCAAGATAAAGGTCCGCGGGCCATTTCAAATCATGACGCTCTTCAAGCACTGCGGCGTGGCTGACACCCGAATCAAACCAGACATCCAGAATGTCCGTCTCCTTTCTGAACATTGCATTTCCGCATTTTTCACAAACACTCCCCTTCAAAATGAGCTCGCTTACGTCTTTTTCAAACCATATATCGGCGCCATGGATCTTAAAAAGTTCAGATACGTGATCGACTATTTTTTGATTTATATGAAGGGTTTCGCATTTATCGCAGAAAAAAACAGCTATCGGGACTCCCCATGCGCGCTGCCTTGAAACGCACCAGTCCGGCCTGTTTTCAATCATGCCGTAAATTCTTTCTCTTCCCCAGTGGGGAACCCACTTCACATTGTCTATCTCTTCAAGCGCCCTCTTCCTCAATCCGGTTTTATCCATTGAAATAAACCACTGAGGAGTCGCCCTGAAAATAACAGGCTGTTTGCATCGCCAGCAGTGAGGATAAGAATGCGTAATTGTATCCTCCGCAACAAGTGAGCCTGATTCCTTTAGTTTCAGAACAATATCTTTATTAGCCTTGAAAACGAACTTTCCCTCAAAATACTCCACATCATTTGTAAAACAGCCGTTGTCATCGACAGGCGAATATGTATCAAGACCATACTGAAGGCCGACTTCATAATCCTCCCGGCCATGCCCCGGAGCTGTGTGGACACATCCGGTACCGGCCTCAAGTGTTACGTGATTCCCAAGAATAATAACTGAATCCCTGCTGTAAAGCGGATGTCTGCAGCGCTTTTTTTCGAGTTTCCCGGCGCTGATTTCTGCAAGTATCTTCCAATCTGAAAATCCGAAAAATTTCATGCAGCTTGCGGCAAGATCACTGGCAAGAATAAAAACCTCTCCGTTGCCGTTATCGACAGCTGAATATCTGAAATCAGGATGCAGGGCTATGGCAAGGTTCGCAGGAATAGTCCATGGCGTTGTGGTCCAAATGATCACGTATATTTTTTTGCCGGAGAGTTGCGGGATCTCCTGCGAAATATCATCAATCAGGGGGAACTTGATAAAAACAGAAGGAGAAACATCATCCTTGTATTCTATCTCTGCTTCGGCAAGGGCTGTCTTACAGCTGCAGCACCAGTGTATCGGTTTTTTGCTCCTGTAAAGGCTGCCCTCCAGGGCAAACTTGGCACATTCTCTTGCAATTATGGCTTCATATTCATAATTCATCGTCAGATAAGGATTATCCCATTCACCCAGAACACCAAGTCTTTTGAATTCTTCGCGCTGAATATCGATATACTTTTCTGCATACCGGCGGCAAAGCTTTCTTATTTCCGCCTGTGAATATTTTTTGCCTTCCGAACCAAGTTCCTTATCAACATTGTGTTCTATGGGAAGCCCGTGGCAGTCCCATCCGGGAACATATACTGCATTATAACCCGACATCTGCCTGCTGCGTACAACGATATCCTTGAGGATCTTGTTTAGCGCAGTTCCTATATGAATATTCCCGTTTGCATAGGGGGGGCCGTCATGGAGGATAAACAGTTCGCGTTTTTCCGAGGCGGCTCTGACCTTGTCATATAAGCGGATATCTTCCCATGAGCTTAACATCAATGGTTCCCGTACAGCCAGATTGGCCTTCATGGCAAATTCAGTAACCGGAAGATTAAGCGTTTTCTTGTAGTCCATTTAAGTCCTCCAAACAAAATCATCGATTTAAAAACTTATGATTTTTATAAATAAATCCATTATGTGTCAAGGCAATTAAAAGACGCGCATCGTACTTCGTACATCGAACATCGCTTTCCGTTCTTCGATATTCGATGTCCGATATACCCGTGTAACGGGCCCGATATTCCACTTTTTCCTTTGTTCCTCGAATCCTTGACCCCTTGAACCCTTATAATTGTAATTTCACATCCGATTTTCTGATATAATGAGGTGTAAATAGCGCTGCATCAACCGTATCATTATTTTCAAACTTTTTAAGGCCCATGAAGGCAACTGTTGAAGCTCTTATAACATTAAAAAAAGGCGGGGGGAAATGGGCAAGATTTCCTAATATTTTTTCAATTATATTGCGGTACAAACTTGCGCCGTCACCTATAAAAAGGCAGGGCTCTCCGATCCCATCCGCCGCTTTATCCGGAAGAAAGACATCTTCCTTCATCTCCTTTCGAATCAGGCCGTCCATAAACCTGTATCTGGAAGAATAGACCTCACCCTTTCTTGCATCAATTACGGAACAAATCAGATACGGGGTTGGGAGCACCTGGGCTGCAAGGGCATCAAGAGTTGATATCCCGGCTAAAGGTTTTCCGGTCGCTGCAGCAAGACCTTTGACTGTACTTATTCCTATTCTGAGGCCTGTAAAACTTCCCGGCCCTTCAGTGACAGCAAAACAGTCGATATCAAAAGAAACCAGACCGGACAATTCAAACACCTTTTTTATCATATCCATCAGGTGCCTTGAATGCGTTTCACCATCTTCCTTAATTATTTCCGCAAGAAGGTTGCTGTTTTCAATAACGGCAACGCTGCAGCTTCTTGAAGACGTGTCAACAGCGAGTATTTTCATTAAAGGATAACCGGTTATTTCTTCTCATTTACCGTATAGCCATCGATAGCTATCGGGAGAACCTCTTTCATGTTCTTTGCCATAATAAACTTGATTTTCCGTTTAACATTCGCCGGGATCTCTTTCAGATCTTTCATGTTTTTTTCAGGAATTATTATTGTTTTGATTCCGGCTCTTAGAGCGCCCAGTGCCTTTTCCTTCAAACCTCCTACCGGAAGAACCCTTCCTCTTAAGGTAATCTCACCGGTCATGGCAACATATTTGTTTACAGGTTTATTCGTCAGGACTGAGATAAGCGCCGTTGCCATAGCTATCCCTGCCGATGGACCATCTTTGGGGATTGCTCCGGCAGGAACATGTATATGCACATCTGTATTTTCAAAAAAATTTTCCTCCAGGCCGAAAAAAGGAAGGTTGGCCCGTGCATAACTGACGGCTGCTCTTGCAGATTCCTGCATAACTTCGCCAAGCTGTCCTGTTATTATAAGCTCTCCCTTTCCCTGAATCAGGGTTGCTTCAACATAGAGTACTTCTCCTCCGACCTGTGTCCATGCAAGGCCGGTAGAAAGTCCTATCTGGCTCTCTTCCTGATCCATTTCGGGAATGAACTTCGGAACCCCCAGATATTTTTGCAAATTGCCTTTTGTAATATGAAAAGGCCCTTTTTCGCCTTCCGCTGTTTTTCTGGCAATCTTGCGGGAGATAGTTCCTATCTCTCTTTCAAGATTCCTCAATCCGGCTTCAGAAGTATACTCGGTTATTATCTGGCTCATCGCCTCGCTGCTGATGGTCATTTTTTTTGCTCTGATGCCATTTTCCTTTATCTGACGTGGAAGAAGATATGTTTCAGCGATTATTTTCTTTTCTTCTTCGGTATAACCCGAAAGATTTATAACCTCCATCCTGTCGAGAAGGGCGGATGGTATTGTATCAGTCAGATTCGCGGTAAGAATAAACATAACCTTTGAAAGGTCAAAAGGAAGGTTTAAATAATGATCGCTGAAGGCAAAGTTCTGCTCAGGATCAAGGGCTTCCAGAAGAGCCGCGGAAGGATCTCCGCGGAAATCCGCACCGACCTTGTCGATTTCATCCATCATAAAGACGGGATTGTTGGAACCGCACTGTTTCAAACCCTCAAGGATGCGTCCGGGAAGAGCCCCGATATACGTGCGCCGATGCCCTCTTATTTCAGCTTCATCCCTGATTCCGCCGAGAGAAATTCGTATGAATTTCCGTTTCATAGCTTTAGCAATAGCTTTCCCAAGAGATGTCTTTCCGACACCGGGAGGTCCGACAAAACAGAGAATGGGGCCTTTCATCTTTGCATTAAGTTTTCTTACGCTTAAGTATTCAAGAATACGATCCTTGATGTTGTTAAGCCCGTAATGATCGGAATCGAGAATCTTTTTAGCATTTTTGATATTGATAATATCTTTTGTTGACCTGCTCCATGGGAGTTCAACAAGCCAGTCAAGATATGTCCGCACAACAGAAGCTTCGGCAGAATCCGGGTGCATCATCTCAAGTCGCTTAAGCTGCTTTACAGCCTCTTTTTCGGCCTCTTTGGCCATTTTGGCTCGTTTTATCTTTTTTCTGTATTCCTGAATATCCTGGGATTTTTCGTCTTGCTCGCCAAGCTCCCTGTGAATGGCTCTCATCTGTTCCCTCAGGTAGTAATCCCGCTGGTTTTTTGAAATTTCATCCTTCACATCGGACTGTATCTTGGCCTGCATTGCCGAAAGCTGAACCTCTCTGGATAAGAGCTCGTTTACCTTTCTGAGGCGATCCACAGGATCAATCAGTTCAAGCAGTTGCTGGGATTCTTCGATTTTCAACCTGAGGTTTGATGCGACAAGATCTGCCAGTTTTCCCGGATCAATTATCTCTTCGAGTATAGTGCCGACATCACCGGTTAATTCACCGCGGAAAGCGAGTATCTTCTCCGAATGCTCACGCACACTTCTCATTAGAGCTTCGATCTCAAGGGTTATTTCCTTAATGGGTTCCTCTGTTATCTTTTCGATTTTAACCCGGTATACAGATTTTCGCCTTACAAAATCGGAAATTCTGGCTTTGGCAATACCCTGCACAAGAGCCTTGACTCTCCCATCAGGAAGTTTAAGCATTCTCAACACCCTGCCCACAGTCCCGATTCTGTAAATTTCGTTTTCATTTGGATTTTCAACGTTCGGATCTTTTTGCGTAACAAGGAACAAAAATCCTTCTTTTCTGACTGCTTCCTCAACAGCCCTGACCGACTTTTCGCGGCCCACAAAAAGAGGAAGAAGCATATCAGTAAAGATTACAACATCCCTGACAGGCATAAGAGGCATAATTTCGGGAAGTTTTGTATCTTTTTCATCCTCTTCAATAATGCTAATAAGATCATCCTTGTCGGTCTCGGCCATTTTTTCTCCAGTATATAATTATTGCCGTAATAAAACCGGCATTTTTTTAATCTGATATCATAATCTTAAAAACAAACCCCGAATATGCAATCGATCTTGATACCTTTTTACTGCAATAAGTTTAGAACATAAAACATATTTTCGATTTTACAATATCAATCTTGATTTATTTATTCAATATGCATAAGTTACCGGTGGTTAATTTGTATCTATTTTATTCATAAATAGAATTCCATGCAACTTACTTTTAATCCGCCTAGGGCTCGCGATGAGGTTTGAAATGTCAGATTATATTATCCACATACTAATGTTTATTTTCGGTCTTACCATCGGAAGTTTCCTTAATGTTTGCATATTTAGGATTCCGGCATCAATATCGATTGTCAGCCCGCGCTCAATGTGTCCCGGATGCAATAGCTTCATAAAATATTATGACAACATACCGGTAATCAGCTATATTTTTCTTGGAGGAAAATGCCGGGAATGTAACATGCCTATCCCCTTCCGCTATCCTCTCGTGGAATTGATAAGCGGGTTAACTGCGCTTGCTGTTTTTATGAAGTTTAGCCTTTCATATGAAGGGTTAGCCTATTTTACATTTATATCAGCGCTGATTGTCATTACTTTTATTGATATCGATCACCGTATAATACCAGACGTCATATCATTACCGGGTATTCCGATAGGCTTTCTGATGGCTTCTTTTCTGATTCCTGGCATAAGCTGGAAGGAATCACTTATAGGAATTCTTGCCGGTGGAGGAAGTCTTTTAGCCGTTGCATGGATTTATAATCTTATTACAAAAAAAGAGGGCATGGGAGGCGGTGATATAAAACTCCTTGCTATGATTGGCGCTTTTATAGGATTAAAAGGAGTTCTTTTTACAATTTTTGCTGCATCAGCCACTGGAACAGTGGCAGGAATAGCCGCAATGTTTAAAACCGGTGAAGGTGTGAAACTGGCCGTTCCTTTCGGCCCCTTTCTTTCAATTGGAGCAATTCTGTATATTTTTTTCGGTTCGGAAATTATTTTATGGTATCTAAATTTGTTGACTTGAACTTTATGAAAACACTTCGTTTTATCATTATCCTTTTATCATTCAATCTGTATACACTCACAGCCTGTGCCGGCGAAATTTCGCAGGACTTCAAAAAGCTTCGCGAACTGATGGTTTCAACCCAGATAGAAACAAGAGGTGTAAAAAACACGAAAGTTCTCGATGCCATGCGAAAGGTCGAAAGACATAAGTTTATTCCGCATAAATACATTAACTCGGCCTACGAAGATTATCCTCTTCCCATAGGCGAGGGACAGACAATATCGCAGCCTTACATTGTTGCTCTAATGACCGAAGTTCTTGACCCTGACATTACAAAGAAGGTTCTTGAAATAGGAACCGGCTCAGGATATCAGGCCGCTGTTCTCGCTGAAACTTTCCAAAGCGTATATTCCGTGGAAATTGTTGAAGTTCTTGGGAAAAGAGCCGAAAAAACACTTGCCGAACTCGGATATTCAAACGTTAAAGTAAAAGTCGGGGATGGCTACAAAGGATGGAAAGAATATGCCCCGTTCGATGCCATAATCGTCACCTGCGCTCCCTCACATATTCCTCAACCACTGAAAGATCAGCTCGTTGAAGGAGGCAGGATGGTAATCCCGGTGGGAGAAAAATTCGATCAGCAACTTGTTCTTCTTACAAAGGAAAAAGGTATGATAAAGCAAAAAGCTATCATTCCGGTCATTTTTGTCCCGATGTTCGGTGAAGACAGGAAACGGTATTGAAGGGGGGAAACCCCATGTCGCACCATCTAATCAATACGAATTATACAAGACTTATCGAAAGACTCAACCGGTTCCCTCAGGGGGCCCCATCTTCACATCTTCTGTATAAAATTCTTGAAATCCTTTTCTCTGAAAAAGAGGCCGGGCTTGTTTCCCTTCTTCCCGTAAAGCCTTTTACTGCCGAAAAGGCATCCGCAATCTGGAAACTTGATATAACCTCCAGTCGTAAAATACTTGATGAGCTGTCGGCGCGCGCCATACTCATTGATTACAATCAGAACGAGAGCCAGTTTTACGTCCTGCCTCCTCCAATGGCCGGTTTTTTTGAATTCTCGTTAATGAGAATCAGAAACGATATAGATCAGAAAGTCTTGAGTGAACTCTTTTATGAGTACATCAATGTTAAGGATGATTTTGTTAAAGCGCTTTTTCTCACAGGGGAAACACAGATAGGAAGGGTTTTTGTGAATGAGCCTGCAATTGACGACTCATATGAATTGCATGTTCTTGATTTCGAAAGAGCGAGCGAGGTCATAAAATCAGCTTCCCATATAGGTATAAGCATATGCTACTGCCGCCATAAAATGAAGCATGTGGGGCGCGCCTGCGAAGCTCCTCTGGATATCTGTATGACATTCAATACGTCAGCATCATCTCTTATCAAACAAGGCTTCGCACGCGGGGTTGAGATATCGGAATGCATGGAACTTCTTCATAAGGCATATGAGCTTAATCTTGTGCAATTCGGAGAAAATGTCAGAAAGAGAGTAAATTTCATATGCAACTGCTGCTCCTGCTGCTGCGAAGGGATGATAGTAGCACGAAGGTTCGGGATGGACCACCCTGTCCACACGACAAACTATCTTCCTAAGATAAAGGATGATGTCTGTACCGGATGCGGCAAATGCGTTGCAGTGTGCCCTGTGGGTGCAATCCGGCTTGTTTCCGCGGGCGACATCAAACATTCTAAACTTTCAAAAGCCACTGTCAATGAAGAGATTTGCCTCGGATGCGGATTATGCAAAAGAGTCTGCCCCTCAAAAAGCATATACCTGGCGCATCGAAGCATCAGGGTCATACCGCCCTACAACACAGTTCACCGGACTGTGGCTATGGCGATAGAGCGGGAAAATCTGCACGATTTGATCTTTGACAATAAAGCTCTTTCAAGCCACAGGTTATTCTCATCCGTATTAAAATCAATTCTTGAACTCCCTCTGTTAAAACGCGCTGTGGCTTCAAAACAGATCAAATCCCGCTTTTTTGAAGCCATCTTTTCCCGATATAACATCTGAAAGCATCCTTAAATGTTTAAGCAATAATTTCCTGACCGGGCCGTTTCATTTCTTAAACGGTGGCCTTAAGATATGGCACTCACCTCTCCCCTGTTTCCTGAAATAATCCTGGTGATATTCTTCAGCCTTGTAAAATTTTCCGGCCGGCACTATCTGGGTCACAGCTTTGTTTTTGAAAACACGAAGGCTGTCGAGTTCTGCTTTTGATTTTTCGGCTGCTTTTTTCTGGGTTTCGCTGAAATAGAAAATCGCCGACCTGTACTGCGATCCTACGTCGGGTCCCTGCCTGTCAACTGTTGTGGGATCATGCATACGCCAGAAGAGATCAACCAGTTGTTCATACTTGATTACTGCAGGATCAAATACAACTTCAACTGCCTCTGCATGACCTGTATTATCCGAGCAGACGTCTTTATACGTAGGATTATCTGTCTTTCCACCTATATACCCTGCTGTGGCCCGGAGAACCCCCTTCGTGCGGCTGAAAATATCCTGCACACCCCAGAAACATCCCGCGGCAAAAACAGCGGTTTCCTTTACCTTTACTTCGCCCTCCTTTTTCTTCTCAAACAGAGTTTTATAGCGCCCATAACCTTCTTTTTCAAGATCCTCCACTGGAATGAATCTTAAGGCCGCCGAGTTGATGCAATATCTGAGTCCGGCAGGCGCAGGACCGTCATCAAAGAGATGCCCCAGGTGAGATCCTCCTTCAGAGCTTTTCACCTCAGTCCTCGTCATTCCTAAGGTCAAATCCTTTTTTTCAATTAATGATTTAGGCTCGAGCGGCCTGGTAAAACTCGGCCATCCTGTTCCGGAATCGAACTTGTCGAGGGAGGAAAAAAGAGGTTCTCCTGAGACAACATCAACATAGATACCCGGTCTGTGATTGTTCCAGAATTCATTGTTAAACGGCGGTTCAGTTCCACACTGCTGTGTTACCATATACTGCATTGGTGTTAGCTTTTTGACGGCATCACTATTTTTCATGGCTTTTGATCCTTTTTCAGCCCCGTATAAAAGGGCTGGTGATATGTGTACGAGTAATACAAGGGTTATAAATAAAACTCTCGGTAATATCTTATAGATACCGGCCGATTTCATATATCCGCCGGCGTCAATTAAATTTTTCATTAAATCCTCCTTTCAGCCAAAAGCTATACCGGAATTGAATTTGTGTTTGTCCGGCAAAAGACTGCTTATACTGTAACATAAGAGCTGCATATTTAAAATCAAGGCTTGAACAAAACAGATAACTTATCTTATATTACTGTCCATCCGGAAATAGGTAATTTTGGGCAAGCTCAAGGAAATCAAGGGATTGTGCGGAGACATACACATTGTATGTCGCACAAGAAATCCCGCAGATTGACACTTTAGATCGCACAAAAGGGCCATTTCCGGATGGAAACTATATTAAGTTTTTGTTGAGGATAGTCCTGACTTCTGATAATAACTCACAAAATATTTCAGATTGAAATCTTTTGTTTTTTTAAAAGGGAGGTTCCCCATGCCAAAAAATTACAAGATAGCCATTAATATGGGCGGAGGTGATGCGCCCGGTCTTAATGCAGTCCTTGAAGCGGTGGTAAGG
>JAWOHP010000018.1:0-6322 GCA_046485065.1 Desulfobacterales bacterium
GTTCTATCGCGGGGCTTTTATTTTGTCTTTTTTTATCAAGGGCGAGATTCCTGTTTGCCTCTCTGATTGTAATTGTGTTTATTGTTTTTGCTGTATGGATTGCCGGGGAAGCCGAAAAAATCATTAAGCAGAAAGATCCAGGCCGTATAGTCATTGACGAAATTGCGGGAATAATGGTAACGCTTCTGGGACTTCCGTTTAATGTTATTTCAGTAATATCAGGTTTTTTTATCTTTAGAATTTTGGATATCATAAAGCCTTTTCCAATACGTTCAATAGAAAATAAGCTTTCAGGCGGGGCGGGCATAGTAATGGATGATGTCGCCGCAGGGATAATAGGCAACTGCATTTTGCGATTGATTTTTTATGTAACCGGGTGAAAGCGAAAGGTTGAAGCCTGTGGCGTGTTAGGTTGAATGAATAATTCCTAAATACCTTCAGCCTTAAGTCTAAACAACCTGATCACTTACAAAAAGAAAGGTTATTAATATAAGTTGGAAACAGATAGTGTAGATAAAAATAAATCAACGGAAATAAAAAAGAAAAGCACACTCAGGGAAAACATTGAGGCTATTATTGTAGCAGTAATACTCGCGATGTTTATCCGAACTTTTATCGTGCAGGCTTTTAAGATACCTTCCGGTTCAATGAAAGAGACTCTCCTGATCGGAGATCATATCCTCGTGAATAAATTCATATACGGGGTTAAAATTCCTTTTTTGAGAACCACTATAATAAAAGTTAAGAATCCGGAGAGAAACGATATCCTTGTTTTCAAGTTCCCCGAAGATCCGGGCAAGGATTTTATAAAAAGAGTCATCGGTGTCGCGGGAGATGTTGTTGAGATTCGTGATAAAAAGATTTATGTTAACAATATGCCGATTAATGACAAATTCGGCGTATATACCGATCCTCATTCATTTCCGGCCAGTTTTCAACCACGGGATAATTTCGGGCCGGTAACAGTGCCTCCAAACTCACTGTTTGTGATGGGGGACAACAGGGATCACAGTTATGACAGCAGATGGTGGGGATTCGTTGACCTGAAAGCTGTTCAGGGAAAAGCTTTCATGATTTACTGGTCGTGGGATAAAGATAATTTTGGTGTAAGATGGAACAGGATAGGGAAAACATTGAAATGAAATAAGGCAGGTGAGACATGCAGTTTGAAAGGAAGGATATTCTCGACATAGAGTCCCTTTCAGCAGATGAAATTACCTTCATTCTCGACACCGCCGACAAAATGAAGGAGATTTCGAAAAGACCTGTAAAAAAAGTGCCAACGTTAAGAGGAAAAACTGTGGTGCTTTTTTTTTATGAACCAAGCACCAGAACCCGCTCATCATTTGAAATAGCAGCAAAACGCCTCAGCGCGGACAGTCTTTCAATATCTTCAGGTTCAAGCAGCATGGTAAAGGGAGAGACTCTTACTGATACCGCCAGGAATCTCGAAGCCATGAATCCGGATGTGATTATTATCAGACATTATTCCGCCGGAGCCCCCCATATGCTGGCGCGGCTTCTTAAAACATCAATAATAAATGCTGGTGACGGGATGCATGAACATCCCACCCAGGCTCTTCTTGATCTAATGACCGTGAGAGAGAAGAAGGGATCAATCAGAGATCTCAGGGTAGCTATAATCGGTGACATATCCCACAGCAGGGTTGCAAGATCGGACATCCTCGGATTTACAAAGATGGGTGCCGATGTTGTGATCGGAGGCCCTCTCACCATGATTCCGACAGGGATCGAAAGCCTTGGCGCAACTGTTGCCCTTAACTCTGATGATGCAGTCCGGGGAGCCGATGTTATTATTATGCTCAGAATACAGAAAGAGCGGCAACAAAGTTTTTTGTACCCTTCCGACCGTGAATATTCAAAAGTTTTCGGACTGAATCCGGAAAGGCTGAAAAAGGCAAAAAAAGATGTGCTTATCATGCATCCCGGGCCGATAAACCGGGGAGTTGAAATTTCATCCGAGGTAGCCGATGGTCCTTATTCCATTATTCTTGAGCAGGTGACAAACGGCGTTTCTGTCCGTATGGCTCTTTTATTCCTTGTAGCTGGAGGTGTGCGAAATGTTGACACTGATTAAGAAGGGAAGAGTTGTTGATCCTGGAAATTTAGACGGCATAATGGACATTCTGATAGATGATAACAGGATCATCGAAGTAGTTCCTTCAGGAAAATCAGGAAAAGGCAGTTCAGGGCTGCTGAAGAGACGTGCTCCCGATAGAATAATAGACGCTTCGGGCATGATTGTAGCGCCCGGGCTGATTGACATGCACGTCCATTTGAGAGAGCCCGGGCAGGAATATAAGGAGACCATAGAAACAGGAACCCTTGCTGCCGCCTGTGGCGGTTTTACTGCCGTGTGTGCAATGCCGAATACCATGCCTGTTAACGACAACAGGCAGATTACGGAATATATATTAAAACGCTCCCGTGAAGCCGGAAATGTCAGGGTATATCCTGTTGCCGCTATCAGCAAAAACCTTGAAGGAGCCAGTCTTTGCGAGTATGGAGACTTGAAGGAGGCCGGCGCCATAGCTATTTCAGATGACGGTAATCCGGTTTCAAACAGCCGGCTGATGAGAAGGGCGATGGAATATGCCAGGGGATTCGGGCTGCCGGTTATATCCCATTGCGAGGTAAAAGAGCTTTCCGCGGGCGGTGTAATGAACGAAGGTACAGTTGCGACAAGAATGGGTCTTGCCGGAATTCCAAATGCCGCCGAGAGTATAATGGTTATGAGAGATATAGCCTTGTGCGAATTGACCGGCGCACATCTTCACATAGCCCATGTCAGCACGCATGAATCGGTAAATGCAATCAGGGAGGCGAAAAGAAAAGGTCTTCCGGTTACTGCCGAAACGGCGCCTCATTATTTTACACTTACAGATGATGCCGTCTCGGGCTATGATACCAATGCAAAGATAAATCCTCCGCTTCGTTCGGACTTTGACAGGAAGGCCGTACGGGAAGGACTTGCCGACGGAACGATAGATGTAATTGCATCCGACCACGCGCCTCATTCCAGTATTGAAAAGGATGTAGAATTTGATTTTGCCGCAAACGGTATAGTCGGGCTTGAAACATCCGTTTCACTTTGTCTGAAACTAGTTGAAGACGGAGTTATAGGCATATCGGCGCTGATTGAGAAAATGTCTAAAAATACCGCCCGTATCCTGGGCATTGATAGGAGCATAAAAATCGGTAGTATTGCAGACATCACGATTATTGATACTGAAGCGGTTTATACAGTAGATTCAGGCAGTTTTCGCTCACTTGGCCGAAACACCCCTTTTAATGGTTGGAAGATGAAGGGAAAAGCGGTACTTACGATGGTCGGCGGTAAAACGGTTTTTGAAAATATAAACTAAAAGCCTCTGTGCCTTTGCCCCTATGAACCTGAGTAGTCATATAAATTATGACAGATAAAAAAAACACCATACTCGTTGTTGATGACGAAGAAAGCATGAGAGAGCTTCTTGAGGTGATGCTTTCAAGAGAAGGATACCAGGTTGCATCTGCTGAAAGCGGACGCAAGGCAATCTCTTTGCTCGAAAATAAAGATTTCGATCTTCTTCTTTGTGATATAAAGCTTGGAGATATGACGGGAATTGATGTACTCAGGGCATCAAAAAAGAAGAATCATAATACGGTAGTTATCATGATTTCAGCCTACGCTTCGACCGAAACGGCTGTTGAAGCAATGAATGACGGCGCGTACGACTACGTTCCGAAACCTTTTGACACTGACGAACTCAAGCAGACTATTACAAATGCGCTTGAATTAAAAACCATTGAGCAGGAAAAGAAACTTATTGATGATGAGTTGAAAAAACAGCTTCATTTCGGCAAAATTATCGGAAACAGTCCCGCTATGCTTCATGTCTACAATATGATAAGGCAGGTTGCAAAAACAAAAACCAGCATACTTATTACAGGTGAAAGCGGGACCGGGAAAGAATTGATAGCAAGGGCAATTCATGATGAAAGTGATCGTTGCGACAAGCCTTTCGTACCGATAAACTGCGGAGGTATTCCTGAAACATTAATGGAAAGCGAGCTGTTCGGGTATAAAAAAGGAGCATTCACAGGAGCCACCCAGGATAAAAAGGGACTTTTTGAAATTGCCGATCAAGGAACGATTTTTTTAGATGAGATTGGCGATTTAAGCTTACATCTTCAGGTTAAGCTTCTAAGAGTTGTCCAGGAAAGGGTTTTTAAACCTGTTGGCGGTAATGAGGATATCTCGGTTAATATTCGTATAATATCTGCAACAAACAAAGATCTGGCAAATGAGGTCATAGAAGGGCGTTTCAGAGAGGATCTTTTTTACAGACTTAATGTCATAGAAATCAAACTGCCTCCTTTACGGGAGAGAAAGAGTGACCTTCGCGCGCTTGCCCAGCATTTTCTTGAAAAGTATTCAAATGAAATGGGGAAAAAGATTACAAAAATTTCATCCTATGCCATAAACTTATTAAACAACTATCCATTCCCCGGAAATATCAGGGAGCTTGAAAACCTAATGGAGCGAAGCGTAGCCATCACCGATACCAATATTCTTCTTCCGGACAGCCTTTCCCTTTCATTGCATAAGCGAAGGGTTTTAATAGATGGAATCAAAGGAAAATATTTTGATATAAATGATGTTTCAAAGGGGATTCCCCTTGATTCAATACTTGAGGAAGTTGAGAGAGCATATGTTAATAAAGCTATGGAATGTGCCGGTGGTGAAAGAAGCAAGGCCGCCGAACTTCTCGGCATAAATTTGCGTTCATTGAAATACAGGCTTGATAAACTGGGTGTTGGGAGCTGACAATTTTTGTTCGTGAAAGACAAAAATTGTCAATTTGCCCCTTATTTTTATAGATCTTTTATTGAATGAAATTTAACACTACTTATTTAATTCTTTATAAATACAGTAAATTATAATCTTAATTAATAAATCATGAATTAATGGCATATTACTTGCTCTATATCATTGCGAAGTTGAAACTATTCGGCCGCAGATTCACACAGATGAACACGGATTTTAGTCCACCAGAGGCGGATAAATATATCTAAATGGTTATCTGCGGATATCGGCGAAAATTTGCGTCCCAATTAATCGGCTGTTAGCTAACAGCTTACAGCCTAAACTAAAATAAACAAATTAAACAGAGGAGGTAACACATGATTCAGAAATTAAGAGGACAGAAAGGTTTTACACTTATCGAGCTCATGATCGTAATTGCCATTATCGGTATTCTGGCAGCAATTGCCATTCCGAACTTTATTGCGTACAGGGACAAGGCATTCTGCAGTGCAGCCGAAGCCGATGCGGCTTCTATTGGAGCAGGATTATCTGACTACTTTTCGATCCCAAGCAATACGAGTTACACAAATACTACTGATGGAACTAACGTAGTAACATTCCCAGGATCAACGAACCTCACTCTTAGTGGAACTAATACAGCTACTATTACTTATACTGATCCAAGTTACACCATTGTAGTTACTGATGGAAGTGGAAGATGCCCTGATTCATATCAGACAAGTCAGACTGGGGCTGGTTGGTCTGTGGCTGATAATACTTTTACAAAGGTAATGTAATCACTATTACCTTTCATAGCACGTGACATCTGAGAGGAAGGAGATGCAAATTTCTCCTTCCTCTTTTTATTTTGTGATTATGCTGTTAATATAGTATTAAAACAGGCTGTAGGCTGAAGGTATTTAGGCTGTTAGGATAATTCCTCAAGTCCAACAGCCTGCTGCCTATCTATCTGAAAAGCTACTATATAGTATCTATTTATGAAACTGTGGAATTGATAAACTCAATAATTTCAAAAAGAAGCGATATAAAACCTTTTCCGTTTCCTGTTTACTCCGGAACAATAGCTTTTTTATTGCTTGCCGGTCTTGCCGACTCAATTTATCTTTCTTTACACCACTACTTTGTTTACACGGATATAGGCTATGAAAGCTTCTGTGCAATTTCAAAGGCAATCAATTGCGATACTGTTTCCCAGAGTCCTTATTCCGTTTTTCTTGACATACCTGTGGCGGTTTGGGGTGTGGCCGGATATTTATTCTGCCTTCTGCTTTTGCCCTTTGCTTTCAGCGCTGATGCCGGTAAAAAGAGAATGTGGCGGATCATTTTTGCGATATCTGTCGCATTCAGTGTTATCAGCATTATCTTTGCAATAATCTCAAATCTTTATATCCGCAGCTACTGCATAATGTGCATTGCAAGCTACGGGATAAATTTTTTACTTTTATTTTACTCGTTGCTGATAATCAGAAGATTCGGAGAAAAAGAAGAAAT
>JAWOHP010000052.1:0-5105 GCA_046485065.1 Desulfobacterales bacterium
GCATAAAGTTAAAGAACTAACCCTTGCTATATGAAAAGAAAAGAACTCATCAAATTAATAACTTCTGCCGGATGTGTTCTTCTGAGACACGGCCATCGACACGATCTTTACAGCAATCCTAAAACGGGTAAAAAACAACCTGTGCCAAGGCATAATGAAATAGATGAAAGCGCTTATCAGGTCTATAAAAATCTGGGATTTGGTTTTTTGGAAAGTGTTTATCGAAAAGCGATGGTCATCGAAATTGAAGCCTCTGGACTGCGAGTACAACAGGAAAGCCCCTTACAGGTCCACTACAAAAAACAAGTCGTTGGCGATTTTTTTGCAGATCTGCTGGTTGAAGATAAACTGATTGTTGAGCTGAAGTCAGTGGAGCGACTTGGAAAGGTTCACGAGGCGCAGTTGGTAAACTATTTGGTGGCAACCGGAATTGAAGTTGGCCTGCTGATCAATTTTGGTTCAAGTGGTGTTGATGTCAAACGCAAGTATCGTACACCGAAAGATAAGCAATAATTCGCGAAGCGTATGTGTGTTTCGTGCCGCTCATCCTGAAAAAGAAGATTTGATTTTATTCTCTTTCTTGACGGAATGAATATAACTTGCTTTATACCTTTTATTGGTATATGATTCAAAACATGAAATGGACAGTTACGAAAAAGTCCACTATTGAAAAGATTGAATTAAGATTTATCGGTCCCATTGCGAACATGGCAAGCGCTGTTGACGCTCTGAAGCCTCTGGGATTTGTTGATACTTCCGAATCTTTCCCGTGGCGCGAGGCATACCCTGAATGTTCGGAAGCACAGCTTATCGGTAAAGCTTTGTCCGGTGCAAGATACCGGGAAGGTTTGACACAGACCGATCTTTCCAAACTGGTCGGAATTCCTCAGCGCCATATTTCTGAAATGGAGAACGGCAAGCGACCAATAGGCAGGGAAATGGCAAAGCGCCTTGGTAAAGCTCTGAATATCAGTTACAAAGTTTTTCTGTAAACGGTTTTCTTATCTGCTTGTCATAAGCCGCTCTTCCGGAGCGGCACGATAAATCTTGTTAATCCTGTACATCCTGTCAAATAAGTTTTTTTGCAGACATCCAATAGACGCTCTTGGATTTGCGCCTTCACAGGTCAGAAAGGCGATTCCCGGAACATTGCTGGATCATATCCTGAAAAACGGAATTGAAATTGCCCATTAAAGAGGCAGGAGGCGTGAGGCGTGAGGCGAAAGGCTGAAGGTATGAGGCGAAAGTAAAAAGAGCTGAGTGCAACGTTTTGTTTCAATTTATCCTGTTAATCCTGTAAATCTTGTCAGATAAGTTTTTGTTGTGGCGTCTGAAATATTCAATTGCTTTTTGACGGACTATTTCGATAAGGTTTCGTCCAGCGTCCTCATCCATTAGTATGCAAAGGTCTCGCAGGGTGTATTCACTATTCGTAATCCACTTTTATATTCGGTGTGTTATGGGGCGCTTAACGCGGCCTGCGGGCTATGGGTTTGCAAGAAGCGATTGAAATGTATCAATATTTATCACGATCTTTTCTTGTACGGCAATCGCAGTTCCTGCATCAGAGGGGCCAATTGTTCAAACTCAGGATCTTTATGAACTATGATTCCCTGGTGATATTGGCATAGGGCTGCTATGAAGGCATCGGCAAGGGAAATGCGGTAATCAGCTTTTAATGCGCCCGCCATAATATTCAGCGGTTCTCCAGATTCCATGATATGCAATGCCAGAGATTTAATAAGCCCTAGTCGTTCCGAGGCTTCTTGTTCACCTCTCTCCTTTTTGGTGATATAAAATACCTCTGTAAGGCTGATAAAAGAGAGATATACAGTAATATTTCCCTTTTCAGCTTCAATCAGAAGACTCTCAACATTTTCGGCGCCTTCTTCATCTTCGATGAAGGTTAAAAGGGCTGAAGTGTCGAGGATGTAGATTTTATCGCTCAAGGTGAATATCCTCAGCCCTGGATTTTAGCAATATCTCCGTCAATAACTCACCTTTACCGGCGCCGCGCAAGCGTTTCCTTGCCTCTCCGGGCAGGTATTTTTTTTCATCTGTAGGAAATATTACGAGAACTTCCGTTTTCTTCTTGATATTAATGGGATTGATTGGGCGGATGTTTTTTCCGTCGAAGATGGCTTTCACCGCTTGCATAACTATATCCCTCCCTGTTTATTCAAATTAAAGAAATTACGTGACTATAGATCCTCTTGTAAAAGTCTCAAAAACTCCCTCTCTCCTTGCGGGAGAGGGTTAGGGTGAGGGGGAAACATACTTTTCAAGAGCTTCTATATATTCATAATTACTGCATGGATACAAGCATTAATTTTATTAATTTATTTGGAAGATACCCCAACTTTGTCTTTCCAGCAAAAACTGGAATCCAGAACCTCTTGAAAAGACAGGATTCCCATTGATTGAAGCTCCCCGCTACAGAGATCAAGTTGTCGGTGAACTATCCGGTGGCAACTTGAATTGAAGTTGGTCTGCTGATCAATTTTGGTTCAACGGGTGTTAATGTCAAACGCAAATTTCGTACAGCTGAGGAAAAGCAGTAAGTTGCGAAGCGGATGCATGTTTCGTGCCGCTCTTTCGGAGCGGCACGATAAATCATGTTAATCATGTTAATCCTGTCAAAATAGCTGTTTGTTTTTCTTGTGTTTTATTAAACAGGATTAACAGGATCGACAGGATGTAAAAAAATGTTTTCCACTGGAACCCTTGAACCCTGGAATCCCGGACCCCTTTCTCCCAAATCCTGTCAGATAAGTTTTTATTGACTTATAAACCGCCATTTTCTACTCTTAAGCATCATAGGAAAATAGCTATGATTTGTGGATTTATTTTTTAAAAACCACGGTGAGTATGACGGAGGTAAATATTTGGGTAGGGAAATCTTAAATACAGGTGGACATGTGGATGGTAAAAGTGTACACTTAAAAACAAAGATCAATCATTACGGAGTGAAATCATGGAAGTAAACGTCAAAGAAGCAAGGACAAAAATCAGCTCTCTCCTTGATAGAACCGAGAATGGAGAGGATATCGTGATTATTAGGCGGGGTAAAAGGGTTGCCAGGCTCGTTGCCGTTGGTAATGCGTGCAAGAGGCTTCCCGACTTGCGCAGGTTCCGTGATTCGATTTCGGTGAAGGGAGAGAGCCTGAACGCAATTGTCATCCAAGGTCGGAAAGAGGAACGCTATTGATGTACTACATCGATACGAGCGTTCTGGTCGCCTATTATTGTCCAGAGACCTTAAGCGAACAAGTTCAATCATTCCTGGGTGGGCAGTTCAAGCCTGCCGTTAGTGATCTGACAGAAGTGGAGTTGTTTTCCGCAGTAGCGAGAAAAGTACGGATGGGAGACCTCAGCCCATCGGACGGGAACCGTATCTTATCGAAATTCTTGTCCCACTTGGATGGCGGACTATTTACGATCATCTCACTCGAATCCCAACACTGGCGGATTGCCCGTGGCTGGATCGGCCTTTTCAGCACTTCACTGAGAACGCTCGATGCTCTTCACCTGGCCATTGCATCTGCCGGTGATTTTATACTGGTAACATCAGACCAGCATATGCTCCTATCGGCGGATATATTGGCCGTAAAGGCCCACCGAATAGCATAGGGCGACCCTATAAGCGACATCATTGAACCCTGATCCCTTTTTGAACCCTTTCTCTTCTATTATCATGTTAATCATGTTAATCCTGTCAGAATATCTTTTGTTTTTCTTGTGTTTTATTAGACAGGATCAACAGGATGAACAGGATGTAAAAAAATGTTTTTCACTGGAACCCTTGCCTCCTGCCGAAGGTCCGCCATTAGTGTGGCGGAAATCCTTGCCCCCTTTCTCCCGCTGATTGGGAGAAGAATATCATGTTAATCCTGTAAATCCTGTCAGAATAGCCTTTTGATTTCTTGTTTTGTTTTATATAGAATCATCAACGTTCTTCTCGTCCTTTGCAACTTTGCGGTTCAAATTCTTTGCAGTTTTTTTCGATCTATGATCTACGAAGTTTGATCCACGATTTGACTTTGTGCAGATCTTTGTTTATGATAGGACTGAACTTAAGGGAGGTGTCCATGCAACGGTTAGTTATTCATGTAAAAGACGACGCAAAACTAAAGGCACTGATGAGTGTATTGAACGAAATTAATTTCATTGAAGTTGAAAGAGAAGAAAAAGGAGCTTCAGAACTATCTGGACATGGCGATTTGAGGAAGTTGTTTGGTATATGGAAAAATCGAGATATCTCACTTGCTGATATCAGGCAAAAAGCCACGGGCTGCAGATACCGGATGCCTTAATTGCCGCAACTTCAATTAACCATGATCTCCAGCTTTACACAGGAAATACGAAAGATTTTATCTACATCGAAAATATCAGTTTGTGGTCGATTTAAAAAGTTTCTTCACAATATTTAACCCAACATTAGTTTAACTAATAATATCAAATAAATCACTAATTTTGCCGACAGGCAACAATCCCGACAATCCTGTCAAAATTCTTTTTTTCAGGCAGGATCAACAGTGCTCTTCGCGTTTTTTTAGGCTTTAGGGAAGGTGTTGAAGAGAAGCTCACTCAATCAGTTTTTTTGGGGTTTTTTAAGTCAATAGCTTCACACTCCGCGAAGCGGTCTTATTATCATGTAAATCCTGTTAATCCTGTCGAAAGAGTCGTTTGTTTTTCTTGTTTTGTTTTTAGACTGAATCATCAGGATGTAAAAAAATGTTTTCCACTGGAACCCCTGACCCCTTGAACCCTTCCTTATTATCATGTTAATCCTGTAAATTCTGTCTGATAAGTTTTTATTGACTTATATTTCAGCATTTTCTATCCTGACAATAAAGGGAAAAAATGATGTTTTGGGATATCTTCCCGAATTAAGCTTTCAATTAAATGAGGTGTGGTAATGGAAACAAAATTAAAAATGATTTACTGGAAGGGTGAAAAATTCTGGGTGGGAAAGCTTATAGAATATCCTGATATAATGACCCAGGGAGAGACGCTTGAAGAACTTGAGGAAAACATGAAAGACGCCTACATTCTGATGACAACATCAAAATAATAACTTCTGCCGGATGTGTTATGAAGGTAGT
>JAWOHP010000057.1:0-28517 GCA_046485065.1 Desulfobacterales bacterium
CTATTTTCAAAAAGGAGTGCAGGCAAGGATCGGGATTGAAAAATAATTCATCACCAAACTTCAACCTCGATGAAACCGATTGATTCGCTTAAATAGCATTCAGTATAAATAAGATTATCTTTCTAAACAGGCAGTAATATTTATCCTTTAAGACAGAGAGGGCATCAAATGGAAGATACATCCGGAACAAACAAGCAACTGCTTGAAGAAATATCCGCCCTAAAGCAGAAAATCCAGGAACTGAAACAATCCGAATCAGAGAGTAAGCGTGCAGAGGAGGCGTTGCGGGAGAGTGAATCCAAGTTCCGGACTCTTTTTGAATCTGCCAACGACTCTATTTTCCTGATGGATCAGAAAATTTTTATTGACTGCAACTCAAAGACACTTGAAATGTTTGGTTGTACCAGAGAACAGATTATAGGGCAGTCTCCTAAACGGTTCTCTCCGGAATTTCAGCCTGATGGAAGGAAATCAATTGAGAAAGCACAGGAGAAGATTGAGGCGGCACTAAAAGGTCAGAAACAGTTCTTTGAATGGAAGCACATTCGTTACGATGGGACTCTATTTGATGCAGAGGTTGGCCTTAATGCATTCAGCGCTGTGGGTAAATATTACCTTCAGGCTGTTGTTCGCGATATCACCGACCGCAAGCAGGCTGAAGAGGAGCTTAAGGAGAGCGAGGAAAGGCACCGCCAATTCATTGAAAGTCTTCCCATTGGTCTTTACCGAAATACGATAGGTCCGCATGGCCGTTTTATCATGGTCAATACTGCATTGGCACGGTTGCATGGCTATGATTCCGTAAATGAGTTTTTAAGCCAGGATGTTCTTGACCTGTATGTTGATCCGGCAGAGCGTAAAGAGGTATCAGCGGAGCTGGTGGAAAGGGGTTTTATATCGGGCAAGGAGGTAAAGCTCAAACGGAAGGACGGCACTCCAATCTGGGGATCTATAACGGCACGGGCGATCCGTGACCATGAGGGCAAAGTTATGTATTTTGACGGTAACGTCACTGATATCACCGACCGCAAAAGGATGGAGGCCGAAATTCTCGCCCTTTCGATAACAGATCAGCTTACCGGCCTGTATAACAGAAGAGGCTTTTTGTTTCATGCTCAGCAGCAGTTAAAACTATCAGAAAGGAATAAGAGTAAATTACTGCTCTTTTTTGCAGACCTGGACTCGTTAAAATGGATTAACGATTCGCTAGGGCATGAGGAAGGAGATAAAGCTCTTATTGAATCATCAAACGTATTAAAGGAGACCTTCAGAACCTCAGACATAATTGCCCGCCTGGGCGGGGATGAATTTGCCATTCTTGCCATTGATATTGACGGTGTAAATCCTGCGGTCTTTACAGCCCGGCTGCATAAACTGATCGACATTTGGAATAATCAGGAAAACCGGAAATTTAAACTGTCTATCAGCATTGGTTGTGCTTATTATGATCCGGGAAAACCCTCTTCCATTGACGATCTTATAGCTCGCGCGGATAAACAAATGTATGAGCAGAAGCAAAACAAAAAAAGCCTTCTTCTGTAATAAACCTCTTTTTCAAGCAGAAGTCAGTAAACCTCAATCTAAATGAAAATTATTGATCTTAAATTGCATTCTGCATATTGATAAGTATCAACCTAAACATTGTTCGGCCCTTTGAAGTCGACCCAATAAAAATACACCTATGGTAATGTCTTAAGCGCTGTGATATGTATAGAAATATGATAAAGAACGCATCCATATTGAGAAAATTCGAAGATGATTTCATCAGAAGAGAGCCGATGAGATCTGTGGAGCAGTCTTTTCAGCTTTTTGCTGCTATGTGGAATGAAGGAATTAACCTGGGCGTCCTGCCTCCATCAGACCCATGGGAAGGCATCGACGTGGATATCCGGATTGCGGGGATACTGAACTCATGTTTGATAAAATCCTTGCCCGATTAGGCGCAATACTGAACGAAAGCAACCTGCCTTATATGATCATCGGCGGACAGGCCGTTCTTCTATATGGTGAACCGCGCCTGACCATGGATATCGACATTACCCTCGGTGTCGGCATTGATTATCTCGACGCACTTATCCGGATGATAAAAAAAATTCCTCTCAAATCTATACCCGAAGACAGCACAGCATTTGTGAAACAAACCATGGTTTTTCCTGCTGTAGATGAATCGACGGGAATCAGGGTGGATTT
Organism: Desulfobacterales bacterium; assembly: GCA_046485065.1. GTDB lineage: Bacteria > Desulfobacterota > Desulfobacteria > Desulfobacterales > RPRI01 > RPRI01. Next base: position 2,191 of record JAWOHP010000057.1, read on the forward strand.
TATCTTCTCATTCACACCCTATGAATTGCAGGCTATCAAAAGGGCAAACCATATAAAGATACTTGGACAGGACGTTGCCTTCGCGAGAGTGGAAGACCTGATCATCCATAAAATTTTCGCAGGCCGTCCCAGAGATATGGAAGATGTGCGAATCATACTGCTCAAAAACCGGGACATCGACACAAGATATATTGAAAACTGGCTGATGGAATTTGATGCCGCAGCGGATGAAAAAATATTCTTATCCGGATTCAAAGCCCTTTTGAAGTAACACAAGTTAAAAATTCTCATCGATGAATGATTAAAACCACGAAAAAGCTTCACAACTACGAAAAGAGTGCGGGGTTTTGTATTTTAGAGGCCGGAGAGTTCAATGGAAAACAACAAACTCAACTGGATAGCCAACTTTATCTGGGGAATTGCGGATGATGTACTCCGGGATCTTTATGTTCGGGGCAAATACAGGGATGTCATTATACCAATGACGGTAATTCGGCGGCTTGACTCGCTGCTTGAGCCAAGCAAAAAGGCCGTTCTCGATATGAAGGCATCCCTTGACAAGGCCGGCATCGTCCACCAGGATCAGGCCCTGCGGTAGGCAGCCGGACATGCTTTCTACAACACTTCGAAGTTTACCCTGCGCGATCTCAAGGCCCGTGCCAGCCAGCAGCAGCTCAAGGCCGACTTTGAAGCCTATCTCAACGGTTTCTCGCCAAATGTGCAGGACATTCTCGATAATTTTGAGTTCCGCAATCAGATTCCGAGATTATCGAAAGCTGATGCGCTTGGAACTCTAATTGAGAAGTTACTCTCGCCGGACATCAATCTCAGTCCCTATCCTGTTGTGAACGGCGACGGGTCGATTAAGCATCCCGGTCTCGACAATCACGGGATGGGGACGATATTTGAGGAACTTGTCCGCCGCTTCAACGAGGAAAATAACGAGGAGGCTGGCGAGCACTGGACGCCACGGGATGCCGTTAAGCTCATGGCAAAGCTTATCTTCCTTCCTATTGCGGATAAGATTTTAAGTCGGGTACTTATCTCTTATATGACGGCGCATGCGGCACAGGAGGCATGCTGACTGTTGCCGAAGAAACACTGAAAAAACTTGCTGGAAATAAAATACATCACACTCCCGTACATCACGGTGAAGTGCTGGATAATAAGCTTGAAGAGATCGGTCTTACTCAATCAGCACTTGCAAAACATATCCTTGTTTTACCTAAAACAATTAATGAAATCTGCCGTGGCAGGAGAGGCATCAGCGCAGAAATGGCGCTGAAGCTTTCGAAGGCTTTGGGAGGCAGCCCTCAGTTTTGGCTAAATTTATAAAACAACTGGGAGATAAGTCAGATTAAAAGATCCATTGACCATCCGTATATAACTATGATATACATACCATATGGTTAAACCAGGCAAAATACTATCGAATTGCACCGGCTTTGAGTGGGATAAAGGGAATATTACCAAGAATTGGGAAAAGCATTCCGTATCTGCCGGAGAATGTGAACAAATATTTTTTAACAAACCGCTAATCGTAAAAAGAGACAGTGAACATTCCCAATTTGAAAATCGATATTACGTACTTGGTCGGACCAATATAGATCGCCTGCTTTTTGCAGTATTTACCGTTCGAAAAGATAAAATAAGGATTATTTCCGCACGGGATATGACCGATGCTGAAAAAGAAAGGTATAAAAAATGAAAAAGAAAATCCCCAAATTCAAAAATGAAGCTGAAGAGCGGGTTTTTTGGCAGAAACACGATTCTTCGGAATATCTTGATTGGTCTGATGCCGAAGATATGGTTTTGCCCAAATTGAAACCCTCAACCAGATCAATATCTTTGCGTCTGCCTGAATCAATGATTGAAGAGTTGAAAGTGCTCGCAAACAAACGCGATGTTCCCTACCAGTCTCTATTGAAAATATTTATTTCTGAAAAAATTGACGCTGAATTGCGACATTAATATCAAAAATCAATTGAAGCAGAACCGGTTACTCCATCCGACGCAAGAAGACGGCGTCGGCGGGGATATCCGGCGCAATCTTGCCAAGATCAACTATCAAATCCACACCAATGTAATATTTAACCTGCTTTTTTGATACTTCCCGCTACAATGCCGCAAGCAGCCTTTCGTGAATATTCTCGAATCCCCCGTTGGACATTATGAGGATGAGGTCGCCGGTTTTTGACTCTTTGACAAGAAAGTCAATAATGGATTGCGTTTCTTCGAAGTAATGCGCCTCTTTGCCCTGACTTTTAAGATCTTGGACGAGCAGTTCCGATGAAAAACGCTCACCTATCGGAATTTTTCCTAAAAGCGGCGGCTTGCTGATACAAATAATATCTGCGTCGTCAAATGAGAGCGGATATACATCCTGAAAGACTTTGCGCATGCTTGAGTTTGTTCTCGGCTCGAAGACGGCAATAATCCGCCCATCACAGTAAAAAGGCTTAACAGCCTTAACGGTCTCTTTCACGGCAGTGGGATGATGGGCAAAATCATCCATGACTGTAATGCCTCTTTTCACGCCGCGCACTTCCTGTCGCCTTTTTATTCCCTCAAATGTTTCAAGTGCTTCGTATATGGCTGATGCTGGCACTGATAGATGATCCGCCACGGCTATAACAGAAAGAGCATTAAGCAGATTATGCTCTCCGACAAGTTTCGTCCTGAATGTCCCGAAAACCCGCCCGTTCTTTATTACTTCGAAAGAGGTCCATGGCGGTTTAACTTGAACATTACCGGGTTTCCACGCAGAGCCCCTATTTTTCCCGTAATTCTCAATCCGGCAGTTTCCTGAACTTATAAGGCTTCCAATATTATCATCCCCGTCATACGCCATAAGGAGGTTGCCGGGAGCTATCTTTGCTATCATTCTCCGAAACGCATCTTTTACGTGATCGAGATCCCTGAATATATCGGCATGATCGAACTCTATGCTTGTGAGCACTGTTACAGAAGGATCGAAGTGGAGAAACTTCGGCCCCTTGTCGAAAAATGCCGTGTCATATTCATCACCTTCGACAACAAAATAATCTCCTTTTCCGATTCTGTAATTGCTTTTGAAGTTCCTCACAATTCCCCCGATCATGAAGGAAGGATCGAGTCCGGCTTTATAGAGTATCCATGCAAGAATGGAAGACGTTGTAGTCTTTCCATGTGTGCCTGCTATGAGAAGGGTCTTCTTGCCGGCTGATACAAAGCGGTTTAACGCCTGGGGCATTGAGCAAAAAGAGAGCCCCATCTCTTCCATTCTGACAGCCTCGGGATTCTCTTTTCTGACAGCATTCCCAACAACGACAAGATCCGGGTGGTGGGCGAGATTATTCCCGCTGTAACCTTCCAGAAGGTTGATCCCTTTTGCTGCAAGAAAATCGCTCATGGGGGGATATACTTTATGGTCCGAGCCAGTTACTTCATAGCCCATATCTCTGAGCATGCAGGCAAGCGCGCTCATCCCGGTACCGCATACCGCGATAAGGTGGATTTTCTTCACATTATCGGGAATCCTGTTCCTGCTTAAGTCGGGCAATTCACTCAATCCTTTTTACGAAAATAACCTTGCCGTCCCCGGGGGCGTAAAAATCTTCCAGAAATGCGGCCTCATGATATCCATTCTTTCGATAAAATGCGCGGGTTGGCTCATACTGCTTCCTTGAGGATGTTTCGGCGTAAATCCTGGTTCCGCCCATATTCTTGACCAGTTCTACCGTCTTACTGTCCAGGAGTTTTCCCGTCCCGCATCCCCGAAAATCATTGTCAACGACAATCCAGTAGAGGTCAAAGCTCGATTCTGTTCCTGTGACAGGACCATAGCAGGTGTAGCCGATAAGATTTCCCTTGTCATCTTCCGCAAAGAGAAAATAATATCCGCTTTCAACGCCGTATGAAAGCCTTTCTATAACAAGCTCAACAGATATCTCAACCTCATCATCAGAGAAAAAACCCGTAGCCTCTACCATTGCTCTTATTTTTTCAGGATCATCGCGTGAAGGTGTTTCGCGGAAAACTAAATTCCGGAGGTCAAAGAGAGGATTGCCGGGGTGCTGGGCCGTCATATATCTTCGATTATTCGGTTAACAATCATCGGGAAGTCTAATCCGACCAGAGCTGATGCGGCGGCAAATCCTCCGTCGGGAGAAAGGCACGGGTTTGCGTTGACTTCAAGAACCCACGGTTTTCCGGATCCGTCAACTCTGAAATCTAATCTTGCATATCCCTTGAGACCAAACAGGTTCCAGCATTCTTTAGCGGTTTTTTTCAATGATTCTATTATATGTTCATCTTCTTTGCCAAAATTAAAGATTCTGTCTGTGTGAATATATTCAAATGATCTGGGTTTCCATTTGGCTTTATAGTCAATTATTTTCAGTTTACCGGGAGGATAGTCAATAAAAATAATTTCTGCTGGCGGAAGAACTTCTACTCCGTTTTCTCCGGCCAGCAATCCAACATTGAATTCCCGGCCTTCAATATATTCTTCGCAATAGCATTCGCCCTTCATCCGCTTTTGGGCTTTTTTAAGTTCTGAAATGAGTTCAAGAGCGCCTTCAACCCAAACAACAGAATCCTGACTTAAGCCTATAGAGGCATGTTCCCATGCAGATTTTATTATAAATCGCCCTAAAACAGGAATATCATGTTTAATGGAAGAAAGAGTATAAGCAGCCGGAGTATTTATACCGCAAGCAGCAAGGAAGCTTTTCGAAATTATTTTGTTCGAGGTCAGAAACATGGCCTCCGTTTTGGACCCGGTATAGGAAAGTCCAAGGTAATCCAGAAATGAAGGGGCCAGATGGATAAGGCTTCCGCGCCCGTTGACTGACTCAACGAGATTGAATACGAAAGCCGGATTCAGCATTTTAAGTGTAATGCCGACAGCTTCCAGATTAAGATCAAATATCACCGGAACAGGGTCAAAACCGAGCGTTTTCAGGGCAGTTGAAATATATTTAACCTGCTCCAAGACATCATGCTCATCTACTGTTGCCTTTTCAGGAATATACGGATGTAAAATACCGATCTTTTTTTTTACCACTCGAAGCCTCCTCTAACCTGAATATTTTCACGGTATTTTATCATTTTTTATAAAACTTTCTTTATTGCTCAGGCAACCCTCTTCAAGGCCGATTTCATTATTTCATCTATAAGTATTTCAAAACTGATGCCTGACAATCTGCAAAGGATAGGAAGATCCGAATGCACGGGATGAAGACCCGCAAGAGGGTTAACCTCTATAAAATTAGGCTTTCCGTCAACATCAGATCTTATATCTATTCTGCCTGCGTCACGACATCCGAGTCCAACCCATGAATCAAGCGCGACACGAGCGGCATCACGGGCCATTTTATCATCAGCAAGGCGGTAGGTTACAAACTCTTCGTATTTCTTTTTGTTTATATACGAATAGGCTCCTTTTTCAGCTTTTTTATTTAAAATGACCTCAATAACCCCGGCCACTTTCGCATCATCCCCCGTTCCGATAATCCCGACTGTAAATTCACGTCCGGGAAGATAAGTTTCAAGTAACACAGGCTGTTTAAATCTGTCAATAAGATCACGGCAAAGAGCGCGAAGACTTTCCCTGTCCCCGACCTTTGATGCATCGCTGATTCCTTTCCCGGTGCCTTCCGCGACAGGTTTTGCAAAAAGAGGAAACGGAAGCGAAACAGAATCGATGTCAGGCAGTTTTTCCACAAGGGCAAAATCAGGAGTAGGTATACCGAGGTCCCTTACAACCCGCTTGGTTAATGCCTTGTTCAGCGTCAGGCTTAAAACGAGAGGATCAGAAAAAGTGTAGGGAATTTCAAAAGCATCCAGAATGGCGGGGACCTGCGCTTCTCTTCCTATGCCGTGATAACCTTCGGCAATATTAAAAACAACATCCCACCTTTTCCCTTCAGACAGGCAGTTTACGAGTTTCTTAACATGCCCTATTCTTTCAGTCCTGTAACCAAGTCCGGCAAGTGTATTTTCAATGGCATCTATGGTATCTGCGCGATCGAATTCAGCAGTTTCCTCTTCCCCAAAACCCATCTTGATATATTCATCACGCAGATCATAAGTAATTCCTACAAGCATCAGTAAACGCCTTCATCAAAACGCCTTTTTGAACTTGTATCAGGATAAAGGAAAATATTCTCCTCATAATTTTTAAGAACAATTTCATCCCCGTACCGCCCCATTACATAATCCGGCAAAAGGGGAATCTTGCCGCCACCGCCGGGAGTATCAATAACAAAGCTTGGTATGGCCAGGCCTGTGGTATGTCCTCTTAAGCCCTTTATAATCTCAAGCCCTTTTTCCACAGGAGTACGGAAGTGAGAAGAACCGACTATTGGATCGCACTGGTACAGGTAATAAGGACGCACCCTGATTTTGAGGAGTCCGTGAAAAAGCTGTTTCATAGTCTTTACATTATCATTGATATCTTTAAGAAGAACCGTCTGGCTTCCAAGAGGTATCCCTGCATCAGCAAGCCTGGTGCAGGCTGCGCTCGTCTCAGGAGTTAGTTCTTCCGGGTGCATGAAATGAATGTTTATCCAGAGAGGGTGGTAACGTTTCAACATCCTCACCAGTTTTGGGGTAACACGCTGAGGCAGTACAACAGGGACCTTTGTCCCTATGCGAACTATTTCCACATGTGGTATCCGACAAAGGCTTGAAAGAAGCCATTCGAGACCTTCATCCGAAAGAGTAAGAGGATCGCCGCCGGAAAGGAGAACATCTCTGATTTCCGTATGGGCCTCGATGTATTCAATTGCGGCCTTCCAGTTTGAACCTTCAGCATGCTTTTCCGGGGAACGCCCGACCATTCTGGATCTCGTACAATACCTGCAATATGTAGAGCAGAAATCAGTTACAAGGAAGAGAACGCGGTCGGGATACCTGTGAACAAGACCTTTAACAGGACTGTCGGCATCTTCTCCAAGTGGATCTTCAGACTCTCCGTGAGATTTGCAGAGTTCAGCCTTAATTGGCACAACCGCCCGTCTTAAAGGATGCATCGGATTTGTCTTGTCGAGAAGGCTTGCATAATACGGAGTAATAGCAAGGGGCATTGCTCCGCCATTAGATTCCAGGATCTCCCTCTCTTCTTCTGAAAGCGAAATAATTTTTGAAAGAGTATCAAGATCTCTGATACGATTTTTAAGCTGCCACTGCCAGTCATTCCATTCGGCCGGCGTTGAGCGGAAAACAAATTGTTTGCGTAAAATTCTTGAGGGCGGACGTTTAATGGTACGGACGGGGAGTAATTCCGGTTCGATATTTCCTGAATCGAAAACTCCTTCATTTAAGGGAAGAGATAGGGACGGAGGTTCATCAGTCTCGGTCTGGTCGGCCTGTATATCACCGGATTGAACTGATACGCTATCCTGTATCTTCATGGCCTTTCCGGAGATTTCTTCGCGCCGTGAAAAGCGTGCGTTTTTTTGCATTTCATGTGCTCCTTTTTTTACAGAAAAAAATGGTTTTTATGTGTCCCCTGCTATCTCTGACAATTAAACCTTCTTCTTGAAGCTCTCCGCATTGATCAACGTTATGCCGCAGACTTATTCGTCCGCATTGAATCGACTCTGTCGTTAATTCGCTCATTAACCCCACAAAAAAGAAATCTTTCCATTTTCCTGGAATATGCGTTTTTTGCATTTTTTTCTCCCAGACAAATAATAAATTCGCTCCGGCTTTTTAGATAACCAACGTTTACCACAACCATGTAAACTAATTGAAACTATTTATAATCATAAAATTATTTGCGCGAATAACTAAAGTAACAAAACTTATGTGTCAAGAATAATTTGATCATAAAATATTTTTTTTATATCCGTTTTTTTGAACATATAAACAAACAATTATTGTGTGTCAAGTAAAATATGACCCCAATATATAGTGGTTTTTCACTTTTTTTTAATTTTCGGGGATTGCCTCATAAAAAAAGATCCTTTATAGTGAATATTATAAATATATTCATTGGAATATCGAATTTAGTACATCGAATTTCGAAGAACGATTTTCGATGTACGATGTACGATGTACGATATACGATTTACGATATACGATTTACGATATACGATTTACGATATTATAATGGCTGGCTTCTGCGGTTTAATACCAGGTAACCGCCGATAAAGGGTAGGTTATGAAAACGAATTGTCCGGGGAAAAGAGGTGCCCCTTGCGTTTTATCCTGAGGAATTCGGAGTGTGAATGTCTGATCGCCGGCACGGATTGAAATCATTACAGTTTGTGCGGACAGATCAAGCGAGAGCTGTGTGATAACTCCTTTTAGAAAATGCTCGTCCGGTTTCAGCGCAGGCGGATGCAGATCAAGAACGATCAGGTTTTGAGGGATTACAGCCGCTGCATCCGGTGAAGGAGGTTCCGGAACTTTTATAATCTGTCCGTCAGCCAATACTTTTTTGCAGTATCGTCCTGATTTCTCCGGAATCCATGGTCCGAAGAGAATCCCTTCAGTGCCGTTTCCTATTATTTTCCCCTTGAACATCTGAAGAACGGTACCGCATATCTCGTTAAGCCATTTCCAGTCGTGGCTTGCTATGATAAGAGTCGTGCCCCATTCTTTCGAAGCCATCAAAGCACAATCCATTATCCGACCGGCGCTGTCGGCGTCAACACTTGCGGTGGGCTCATCGAGTATCAATACTTCGGGCTTCAGCACCAGGCGCGCGGCAAGCGCCACCCTCTGGGCCTCTCCTCCGGAAAGCCCGTACCATGGGCGGTTTGAAAACTCCCGTGAAGACAACCCTACAAGAGCAAGAGCTTCATTAACCTGTTTCGGATATTGCGAAGAATCGCCTTCTCTCAGTTTTAATCCGTAGGCGATATTTTCATAAACAGAGCGTTTCAGGAGATAAGGCTCCTGTGCAAGCAGGCTTACCCGGAATCTAACAGTGTCTGAAAACGGTTCGGCTTTTTGGCCTTTGAAGAGAATTGCTCCTTCAGAGGGTCTGTCGATAAAAGCCAGCATGTTTAATAGAGTGCTCTTCCCGCTGCCGTTGGGCCCTACAAGTCCTGTAATGGAAGACCGGGGAATGTTCAGATCATCAATATCAACGGCCGGATGACTGTTGTAAAACTTTTTTACCCCGGTAAGATGAAAGGCGGAAGCATCCATGGTCATGACCTGTTCCGCAGAAAAGAGAGTGAAAAATTGACGATAAACGCTATAGCCATAAGAACAATTCCGAGCGCGACACCTGTGGCAAACTCCCCTTTGTTGGTTTCAAGAGCGATGGCGGTAGTTATAGTCCGCGTATGCCATTTGATGTTTCCGCCGACCATCATGGCGATTCCGACCTCCGTGAGCACTCTTCCGAAGGCGTTCATGGATGCCGCAAGAATGCCGTACCGAGCTTCCCAGAGTGTTGAATAGAGCACCTGCCGCCTGCTTGCGCCGAGCGATACGAGTGTAATTCTCAGCTTCTCATCCATGCTTTCGACAGCGGATGCCGTAAGCGCAATTACTATTGGAAGGGCAAGGATCGCCTGTCCTATAGCTATTCCTTCAAGGGTAAAGAGAAGCCCGTATTCTCCGAGGGGCCCCCGGGTCGTTAAAAAAGCATAGACCAGGAGGCCGACGAGAACTGTCGGGAGTGACATCAGGGTATCGGTTATTGTCCTGATATGTTTTTTCCACAAAAAATCATGGTGCCCCATCAGAAATCCTACGGGAATTCCAATGAGCAGGCTGACAGTCATGGAATAGACTGATACCCTGATTGTTGCGTAGACGGCCGAATAGGTCTCTGCGTCTCCATGTATAAGCAATTGTATCGCCTGAAGCAGGCCGTCAATAATAAAATTCATTCAATCCTACTTAGCAGAAACGAAGAAAAGCTGTTTTCCCGAAAGTTTGAAACCAGTAATAAGATTCTGAGTTGAAGGCCTGCTCATCCAGTCTGAAAATGCTTTTGCGAGATCCGATTTGACATTCGGACATTTTGACGGGTTGACGACTATTACGCTGTAAATGTTTTTTAACAGGTCATCTCCTTCTACCAGAATCTTTAAAGGTGGATTTCCCTTCATTGTATCTTCATATTTAATGTAAGTTCCCCTGTCCGTGAGGGTATATCCGTTTTGTTCAGCTGCCATCTGGATGGTTGTGAGCATTCCCTGGCCTGCCTGAATATACCATGATTCCTTATCCGGCACGGTAAGACCGGACGATTTCCAGAGGTTCATTTCGGCCTGATGAGTGCCTGACTTATCCCCGCGGCTTATGAATTTCATCTTTTTTGATGAAATGGCATTAAGGGCCTCTTTGACGCTGTTTCCCTTTACGCCTGCCGGATCGGATGCAGGTCCGATCATGACAAAATCATTATACATGACAACATTGCGACCTGTGCCGAACCCGTCTGCCACGAATTTTTTTTCCGCATTAGGAGCATGAACCAGGAGAACATCGGCATCACAATTTTCCCCCAGCTTAAGAGCTTTGCCGGTGCCCGTTGCAACCCACTGGATATCAATCCCCATTTCTTTTACAAAGTAAGGTTTCAGATAATCGAGAAGGCCGGTGTCGTCGGTGCTGGTTGTTGTTGCCATTCTCAGCAGCTTCGCATCAGCACCAAGTGCAGGACCGCCGGATAAAATCAAAAATACTGCAATCATTGTGAGTGAAGTAACAAAAACATTCCGTTTCATTTTAATCTCCTTTTCCTTGCGTTAATCTTTTGTCTGTTATTTCTTTTAATTTAAATCTATCTGCGTTCATCTGTGTGAATCTGTGGCTGAATAGTTACATTTATTTTAAACATTTCGATATTTCGGAAAGTAATATCATGTGCTCTTATCCGTCTGGTTTTCATGTGGGAATACCATTTTTCCGCTGATACTTGTGTCATAACCTTCAAACTGTTTTGCGGCATCATGGAAGGATTTTTCATGAAGCAGTCCTAAGAATAACTGAACTCCCTTGTCAAAAAAGCGATCTTTTTGTATCAGAAGATCATAACGTTCCCAGCGCAACGGTATAAAATCAAGCCCCAGCAGGGAAGCTACGGGCCGGATACAGGGGGCCGCATCAGCACGTCCTGTCAATACTTCAATTCCGACATCGAGATGCTTTGCAATCTCGTTTCGGTATCCGTCGAGTTTTTCGCTGTCTATTCCCGCTCTTTTTAACTCCCGGTCAAAAAGCAGTCTTGTTCCTGTTCCAAGAGGACGGTTTACGACACGCATGCCCTGCTGTGCAAGGTCCGGAATACAGGTTATATTTTTCGGATTTCCCTTTTGAACAAGAAGCCCCTGTTCGCGCCTGCAAAAATTATGTATTGCAGGCATATTTTCAAGCTCCGTTGAAGCAAATTGGAAATTGTAATCGTTTTCATTCTCCTGGAGCAGATGGCTCGATGCTATGTGGCACTGGTTCCGTCGGAGCGCTTTTATACCTCCCATGCTGCCCAAATTTCCGAAAACAGCAATATGTTCGGGATATAGGCTGTTAAAAAGAGATATAGTCTTATCAAGCAGAAGGTCATTGCTTCCGGCAATTATGAGTAACCCGTGATATGGAGGTAGTGTTTCTCTTGATTCAGGGTAGTTTTGTGTATTATTCTCAATCCATTGTTCTACAAGGTGTTTGGGAAACAACCATTTTCCGGTAATCTTTGTTGCAGGTAAGCCTTTTTCTGTAATAAGGGCATAAACCATTTTTTCATTGACACCAAGTAATTCAGCCACATCTTTTGTCGATATTAGTTCTTTCATAAACAGCATCCTTCCGAAAATGGACTATAAATAACTAAATATAACTATAAGTCAGACATAACCTAACAATTATTCCGAGTCAATATTTTTTTTTGATAATTATTATTAACAAAGAATAAATATTATTAAATAATCATTTGACAATTATATTTGGTTGCTTATAATGATAAAAACAGAAAGAGTTCGAGTAGTCGAGAATTTAAGGGTTCGAATCCTTAACCTCTTTATTTAAATAATTTGGAGAATTATTATTATGATGAAGCTTAATGAAATCCGTGAGGATATGAATCTCGTTAATTCAATTGACTGGCATATGACTCCAGAAGAGGCTGTTGTTTTATATCTTGAGTGGGGTAACAACTGGGCGCATGGAATAAATCCCGTCCGTTCAAAAAATGATGTCAGCCATTACTTCGTGGTGAATAACTGGGGAGAGAATCCTGTTGTTTACCTGATACGAAGAAATTCTGAAGAGGCTGTTGAACTCGCGAGTTTTGAACTCCCCGAAAGCGTAAAGGATGATTTCCGCAGATCGGCCGGATTCAACAAGGGAGTATATGCGGTTGAAGGCAAAGTTAAAGACTGGCTTCAGAAAGAGTTAATGAACTGATTGTTCCGGGAGCAAAAGGGAGATAAATAATGACAGCATTCACATCCAGGCTTGACCATATGATTGAAAGGCTGAAAGAAAACGGGTTTCGTATCACCCCCCAGCGGGTTGCCATTGTGGAAATACTGGCAAACAGTTGGGCGCATCCGGGAGTTGATCAAATTTATCGCGAAGTAATAAAGAAATTCCCCACAACAAGCCTTGCCACTGTTTACAAAACTGTCACACTGCTCAAAGAACTGGGCGAGGTGATGGAAATGGGGTTCGGTGACGGGAGCAACAGGTATGACGGAAAAAATCCACACCCTCATCCGCATGTCATGTGCGTGAAATGCAAATCAATTTCAGACCCCGATCTTTCATCGCTCAATGATATGTCAAAAGAGCTTTCTGAAGAGACGGGTTATAAGATATTATCACACAGGCTTGATTTCTTCGGTATATGTCCGGAGTGTCAGAAAATAGGGGAATGATGATAAAAAAAGGGGGCAAGGATTCGAGGATTCGAGGGTTCAAGTGAAATAAATCAGGATTTATCCAAATAAGTAAATATTCAGACGGCAAAGTAAAAAGCTCATTATGCAAGGCGCACGAATATTGAGGAATGAAGCGTACTAACTGGTACGCTGCAATGACGAAAAATGAAGTGCAACACAGCAGAATGACTTTTTACGAAGCCGTCAAACATGAAAGGAGACAATGAAATGAGTAAGACAGAAAAGAATTTAATGGATGCATTTGCGGGTGAATCACAGGCAAACCGCAAGTATCTCGCATTTGCAAAACAGGCGGAAAAAGAGGGATATCCCCGTGTGGCAAGACTTTTCAGGGCGGCGGCGGAAGCGGAAACCGTGCATGCCCATGCCCATCTTAAGACAGCCGGGGGAGTAAAGAGCACGGAAGAGAACCTGAAAGAGGCTATTGCAGGTGAAATACATGAATTTAAATCGATGTATCCTGAAATGATCAAAGCCGCTGAGGCGGAGGGTAACAAGGCAGCTGTACGGACATTTACCTACGCGAATGAAGTCGAGAAAGTTCACGCCACTCTTTACCAGAATGCCCTTGACAATCTGGGAAAACAGGAACAGGCTGATTATTATGTCTGTTCGATATGCGGATATACATGTGAAAATGAGCCGCCCGATTCATGCCCCGTCTGCAAGGCGAAATCGAAGGCTTTTGTTAAAGTTGATTAACAGATGAAATAATATGCTGCGCGTATTTCAGAACGATCTTGCCGATCCGGACCGGTTCGTAATAACTCTTGAGCTGGTTCCGGGTCGTGAATCACAGGGCCGCTCCGTGGATCAGGTCAGGAGAATCGCCGCCGAAGCCTTTGACGACGGTCGTATCTCGGCAGTCTCCATCACTGATAACCCGGGCGGCAATCCCGCCCTTTCTCCCGATGCCATAGGACACGATATTTTCAAACTTGGAATGGATGTGATAGTTCATTTCACCTGTCGCGACATGAACAGGGTGGGAATGGAGAGCCGTGCCCTGCAGCTTGCCATGATGGGCATGAAAAATATTCTTGCTCTGACAGGTGATTACACGGGAAGGGGTTATTGCGGACAGGGTGCGCCTGTTTTTGATCTCGATTCGGTTAACCTTATTTCAATGCTTGGAATGTTGAGCGACAGGCTTGAGTCTTCAGGCGACCCTGACTTATTTTTCCCTGGATGCGCCGTCTCCCCTTTCAAATATTCTGAAGGAGAGTCTTTTGCCCAGTATGCGAAACTCTGCCGGAAGACTCTTGCGGGAGCAGGATTTGCCATTACCCAGCTCGGGTATGATGCAAAAAAATTCAGGGAGCTGATTCTGATTAAGAAGAATATGGGACTCAACCTTCCGGTAATCGGTTCCGTCTATCTCCTGACTCCGGCCACGGCCCGCCTGATGAACTCGGGGCAGGTTCCGGGAGCAACTGTAACCAACCGTCTGATGGAACAGGTGTCAGCCGAATGGAAAGATACCGTTTCAGGACGCAAGGCTTCTGTTGAGAGAGCCGCGCGACTTGCGGCGATTCTGAAAGGCACAGGTTATCATGGAATACACATCGGAGGAGTTCACAGCAGCTTTGATCCTGCCGCCCGGCTGCTTGACAGGCTCGCCGAAATCGAAAGTTCCTGGCGTGAATTTATCCCGGATTTCAGCGAATCACCTCAAGGTGGTTTCTATGCTTTTCCGGATGAGAACAATCAGATCAACCCGGATATATATGGAAAGACAAAGGCGAATCCAGGTTTATTGGATTCCGCAAAATATTACATCCTGAAAAAACTGCACAGCACCGGGTTCAGGGCTGACGCTCCTCTGGGTCCTCTATTCAGAAATCTTTGCAGGCAATTGGACAAAAGCAGGGCGGGGCGAAAACTGGTATATATTGCTGAAGATTTTCCCAAAAAAGTTTTACTCGGCTGCCGCCAGTGCGGAGACTGCGCTATTGAAAATCTTGCTTTTCTGTGTCCTGAATCGGGATGCCCGAAACATATGCGAAACGGCGCATGCGGAGGAAGCCGGAACGGCTTTTGTGAAGTTCATAACGACCGCCTTTGTGTGTGGTACCGGGCATGGCGGCGCTTCTCTTCGTCTGAAAAGACCGGCCGGATGGCCGAGGGCCTGATTCCGCCCCGGATGTGGGAGCTTGATGGGACATCTTCCTGGCTTAACTTTCACCTCGGACGCGATCATCACAGCCTGAAAAGCTGTATGAAACAGGGCAATTCATGTAAACTCTGATTGCCGCTATTATTAGCTTAACATAGTTTCTTCTTCTAAAGGGATAAATTAAATATGCCGATTCCGGGAAACCTTCTTACCACCGCAATGGCTGTCATGCCCCATATGAATGTAGACCGGGCGCTTGAAACAGCCCTGTCTCTCGATATTCCTTTCTGGCCGCAGCTCCCGAATTACAGCTATTACGAAGACATGTATGTCCAGGCTGCCGAGCATTTTCCCGGCATTCTTCTTGACATTAAAAATAAAACGCTTCGCTTTTCGCTTGAAAAGTTCATAGATGAATTCGATGAGACCATGAGCCATTTTGATGACCCGGAATATTTTGATATCAGCAGGACCTATTCGGAAGTTTATCACAGATTCCTTTCCCTCGATTTATCGGACAGGCCTGCAATAAGAGGACAGCTTGAAGGGCCGATAAGTTTCGGTTTCAACATTATCGACGGCAACGACCGCCCTATTCTTTTTGACGACTCCATTCGCCCGTTCATGCTTGAATTCATGGCAAAACGTGTTAACGTCCAGCTTGCCCGGTTAAAGAAGCTCAATAATAATGCATTCATGTTTATAGACGAGCCTGGGCTTCAGTTTCTTTTTTCTGCAATGTCCGGATACGGAGATATTAAAGCCAAGGAGGATATGGATATTTTTTTCTCACAGATTGAACGTCCGCGGGGAATTCATCTGTGTGGAAATCCCGACTGGGATTTCCTGCTGGGTCTTGATCTCGATATCCTCTCTCTTGATATATATACAAATGCCGCAATATTTTCCTCCTATGCACCATCGATAAGACGATTCATTGATCGGGGCGGAATTATTGCCTGGGGTATTGTTCCGACAGGCTTCGAATCTTTTGAAAAGGAGAACATCCCTTCACTGATTCAGCGTCTGGAAGAGACCTGGAATGTCCTTGCTAAAAAAGGAATTGATATGGAATTATTGCTTGAAAAGAGTCTTCTCTCTCCCGCAACATGCTGCCTTGTCAATCCGGACAGGGAGAAAACGGTTGAGAAGGCTTTTGAGGCAATAAAACTGATTTCGGGAGAATTGAGGGGAAAATATCTGCATCTCTGATATCCGTCTTATTCAACAATCATGGAAATTACTCCGGAGGATAGTATGCTATGAAGTCTGTTTTGAAAATCAAACATATTATTACAGTAGTTATTTGCATATTTTTTTTAAACGGGTGTGTGAGCGGTATGGCCGGCTGGAAGGGGCATAATGTCAAAGAAGAGAACCGGATACACCTTGAAAAGACTCCCGGCAAATCGGGCGGAGTATGGAAAACAGGTGATCTCTCTCTTAAATATGATTATCTGATAAAAGGTGATAGAATACAGATTAATGGTAAAACAACTCTTACGGACAAGCTAACATATTTCACCACATTGGATCACCTTTCCATAATGGTTCAATTTCTTGATAATGAAGGCATGGTACTGGACCACGAAACAGTCTACATCTCGTCATCCAGAGTCTGGATTCCAATGGCCATGCTCTCTTTCAGCCGTTCATTTGTACTCCCTTCCGAAACGGTCTCCATGTCCTTCAGTTATTCAGGCAAAGTAAGCGACGGGATAGGAGATGAAGGCATTGAATGGGATTTCTGGAATACTCCTTAAAATTGACAGACTCGTAAAAACTTTATTTTCTCACAAAGGCGCCAAGAACACGAAGAAAAAATTCATTTAATATTAATATGTTAACTTTGTGATCTTTGTGGCTTGGTGTGAGATCATGCCATTTTATGAAGCCGTCAATTATATTGATTCGGATAAATCGATCCACCTCCCGTTTGTGAGTGGTTCAAGGTCGGATGGCTTAAGCTGAAAAACCGCAAAAGGAGTCCCTGCGGCAGCCCAAATCACCTCATATTTCCTGAGGTCTTTATCCAATATGGTTTCAAGGGGCTCATTATGGCCTGCCGGCGGAACTCCACCGATGGCATATCCTACTTTTTCTTTTACAAAATTTCCATCGGCCTTGCCGAGTTTCAGTCCGGTCTCTTTTTCGATTTTCGTTAAATCAACCCGATTTGAGCCGGATGCGATGACAAGAACCGGAAGATCTGTTTTCTTCTCTCTGAATACGAGAGATTTTGCTATCTGGGACACAGCACACCCGACGCTGTCAGCAGCCTCCTGAGCGGTTCTCGCTGAACCGGGCAGTTCTTTAACCTCAAAGGAGAATCCCTTCGCGGAAAGGAAATCCTGTACACGTTTTGCACTATCGCTTAATTTTGATGCCATACATTTGCTCCTTTTTAAAACAAAAAGATAGCTATCAGAATCATGGTTTAAAGTCAAACCGTGCAGAAATGGTTGACGGAAATGTGAATATTTCATAAAGTGTCGTCAAAACAAGAGATTTATATAACTATACAATATTACAGGAGATAATACATGATAGCGGAGATTCTTTCGACGGGAGATGAGGTGCGTTCTGGAGCGCTGGTGGATAGTAATTCGGCCCATATTGCTGAAGTTCTTGAAGAGACTGGTCTTGAGGTCAGAAGACACAGTACGGTTGGTGACGATCTTGTCGCTATTTCTTCCATTATAAAAGAGATTGCCGGGAGGGCTGATGTGGCTGTTGTGACGGGCGGACTTGGCCCTACTACTGACGATCTCACTGCTGAAGCAGCCGCGATGGCAGCCGGTACCAAACTATACGAGGACGAAAAGGCTCTTCTTTCGATGGAGAATTTTTTCAGGAAGAGACAGCGGCTTATCAATTCTTTGAACAAAAAGCAGGCTTTGCTTCCGGAAGGTTCCAAATGTTTAGAGAATCCTGTCGGATCAGCTCCCGGCTTTACGGTCAGAATAGAAAACTGCATCTTTTTCTTTCTTCCCGGCGTTCCTTCAGAGATGAAAAAAATGCTATCAGAAAAGGTAATACCCGAGATATTAGCGCTTCGGGGAGGTGTCAGGGAATACAGCATTATAAGGAGCATATCGACATTTGGCCTTACGGAGGCAGCGGTAAACGAGAATCTTATGAGCATCATAGACGATTATCCCGGCATCAAGCTGGGGCTGCGGGCTACTTTCCCTGAAATACACGTAAAACTGTACGCAAGGGGAAGAGATGAAAAAACAGTTTCGGAACTTCTTGAAAGGGCGACTGAAAGCGTTCTTAATAAACTGGGCAACAGGGTCCTCTCAATAAAAGGGGAACCGATGGAACTTGCCGTCGGCAAACTTCTTAAAAGCAAGAAAGCTACAATTTCAGTTGCCGAAAGCTGCACAGGAGGTCTTGTTTCAAATATGCTTACAAATGTTCCCGGAAGCTCGGATTATTTTCTTTTTTCGGGTGTTACATATTCAAATGACTCAAAAATAAAACTGCTTGGAGTTCAGAAGGATGTGATTGAAAAGCATGGAGCTGTACATGAGGAGACGGCGAAAGAGATGGCTGTTTGCGCAAGAAGAATTGCAGGCGCGACATACGGGCTTTCAACCAGTGGAATAGCCGGCCCGGCAGGCGGAACGGAGGAAAAGCCTGTGGGAACCGTATGCATAGGTCTTGCAACACCCGGCGAAGTCAAGGGGTTCCGTTTTGTTTTTCCATTCGGAGACCGTTTGATGAACAAGAAAGTATTTGCGGTAACGGCGCTCGATTTTTTGAGAAAAGAACTTCTTAAGTAAAATGGAGTTTATGATGGAAATATTTTTTATCTTTCTGAGTTTGATATCGGCTTTATATATTATTCTGGTTCTTATATCCGTTTATGTTGTTCATCAGTTTCCGAGAAATCCGGTCAGCGACACTCCTGACTGGGGCAGTGTCAGAGATGAAACGATCCCTGCGCAAAACGGAGGATTTCTTGAAGTCTGGAGAGTTGAACCGGAAGGCAAATCAAAAGGCATTGTTATTTTTGCCCACGGATGGGGTCGAAACAGGGGCCGCATGGTAGGCAGGGCCAGGATATTCGGGAAATGGGGTTTTACCACCGTTATACACAGCGCAAGGGATCACGGAAGGTCGAGCCGATGCAAATTCATGAATGCCGTAAAATTTGCGGAAGATATTGAATCGGTCATGAACTGGATAGGAGAGCCGGTTCTTCTTTACGGCCATTCAGCAGGATCGGCAGGTGCGATAATTGCCGCGAGCAGAAATCACGGAAAGGTTAAGATTCTTTTTCTTGAAGCCTCCTATGCTTATACGAAAGAGGCTCTTAAAAGCCTTTACAGATGGTTCAATATTTACTTCGGGATATTTTTAGCTCCTGCCATCCTTTTTTCCATGGATATTTTATACAGGAACAATATTGACAGCATCAGCCCTGCATTTCTTGCGCCAGGAATAAAAATTCCCGTAATGCTCATTCACGGGGAAAAAGATGCGCGCTTTCCCTTAAAATTTGCGGAAAAGCTGAATAAAAGCTTCACTCCTGGGCTGTCCGAGCTTTTTGTGGCCAAAGGCGCTGACCACAGCGATTCGAGCAGTACTCCGGGATACGCCGGAGCGGTTAAGTCTTTTTTAGACAGACATCAGATATTGAGGCGTAAGACATGACGCGTGAATCGGAGATCGTGGATAGTGGATCGGTTAACGAACCAGTGACCAGGAACCAGGAACCAGAGACCACGAATTACGAATTACGATATTCGAATTCCGAATTTTAGGATTATATGAGCGGCATCAAAATTGTAAATGCGGGGTGGCTTATTGACGGGACAGGCGGTCCCGTCCGGAAAAATATCAGCCTTCAGATTCAAAACGGGCGAATTACTTCTATTATAGCCGGTTCAGATTCATTTGATTCCACGAAATATGAGACAACCGATTTCGGCTCATCAACAATTCTTCCCTGCCTTGTTGACAGCCATGTTCATCTTTGCATGTCCGGAACAAATGACCCGGTTGTCCGGGAAAAACAGCCCGGAGCAGGCTTTGATGAAACGAAGGTCATTATTTCGGAACATATCAGGCGTCATTTATCATACGGTGTATTGGCGGTCCGTGACGGGGGAGACAGATTTGCGCATGCTTTACGCTACAGGAATGAGTATATTGATATTAAAAAGACGCCGATTGACATAAGAATTGCCGGAAGGGCATGGCACCGTGCCGGAAGATACGGCGGTTTGATAGGAAGGCCTTTACAGGATAACCATTCCCTTGCTGAAGCGATAAATAACGATCCTGAGGAGAAGGACCATATAAAGATAGTAAATTCCGGCTTAAACAGCCTTAAAGAGTTCGGGAAGGAAACTCTCCCTCAGTTCGGCGCCGAAGAGCTGTCCGATGTTGTAAAGATTGCATTAAAATCCGGCCGCAGGGTAATGGTTCATGCAAACGGTAAAAAGCCTGTTGCTGTTGCGCTTGAAGCCGGATGTAATTCCATAGAGCACGGTTTTTTCATGGGAGCTGAGAACCTGAAACTCATGGCGGAAAAGAAAATAACGTGGGTTCCGACTGCCTGCACAATGAAAGCTTACTCTGAGCATATGAAGCCGGGAAGCAGGGAAGCCGTCATTTCACGCATGAACCTTAATCACCAGCTCGAACAGATTTCAAAGGCAAGAGAGCTTGGCGTTTCGGTCGCCCTTGGGACGGATTCGGGAAGCATGGGTGTGCATCACGGAGCGGCTGTAGTAGAGGAACTTAAATTATTAATCACTGCGGGATATTCACTGCCGGAAGCCATAAGATGCGCATCCTGTAATGGAGCAAGGCTCCTTGGAATAGAAGATTTCGGGGTTATTTCAAAAGATGTGGCGGCAACATTTCTTGTGGCAAAAGGAGACCCTTCAAATCTTCCGGATTCTCTTGGAACGCTCGATTTTATCTGCTTTAAGGGTAATATTATCAATTGCAGAGATGAGATTTGAACCAGCTTAAGGTTTCTTTCATGAACTCCCTCTGATGCACCGGATTACTCATGAGGTGATCTCCACCTTTTTGAATCAGAAGTTTTTTGGGTTCAGAAACACGTCTGTATATTTCTAAGGCATTTGAGACTGGCACTATTCCGTCTGAATCGCCATGGATAACCAGGAGATGACTGATTAATGCGAGTTTGCCGGAAATGTCGAACTGAAAATTCCTTACATTAGACAAATGCCCGGCTCTTTCTGATACGCCAGTTTTATTGATTGACCCGGTAATTGAGGAACTTATGACAGGAGCAGCAAAGATTGTAATTGATGCAGGCTTTATTGATTCTGCAGCTAAAAGGCATACAGTCCCTCCGAAACTGCTTCCAAACAGGCCTGTATGATTTGAGGTGACTTTTATTTCCATTATTGTTTTATAAGCTGAGACCATATCCTCGCATCTTGATTGAAGACTTGTAACTTCCGGAAAATCGCCTTCGCTGTTGCCGCATCCGCGGTGGTCAAATCTGAAAAATGCGATTCCGGCCTTATTGCACTTTTCTGCAAGCGCTATCTGCTTTGGAGAATCACCTGAACTTTCAAGACCGTGAGAACCAATGACAAGAGGCGGATTTTCTCCGAATGGAAGATGGAGTACCCCTTTTAAGCGGAATCCGCCGGATAAAAATGTGATTTGCCTTTTGATGAATCCGGGATCCGAACCTTTATCATTCATTCGTTGATTTTATCCTGTATTAAAAGCTATAAACATATTTCCCCTCCCTTGACGGGAGGGGATTAAGGGGAGGGTGAGAGGAAACTCATTGATAATTCTTCCTTTTCCCCCTCACCCTAACCCTCTCCCGCAAGGGGGAGAGGGAATTTTTTTGATTTCGTTGCTTATAAGGTGCCATTCACGGCATAAAATAGCTTCCAACTAACTCGTTAACTTAATAAACCAGTTTGAAGTCATATTTAGACTTCCAACGAGTTAGTCGTACACAGGTTGCCGTAAAGTAAATATCACATTCTTGACAAAGGGTAAATATGTCATGGAATTAAAAAAAGGCGGGTTGATTGAACTTGAAATAACAGGCATGGCCTTTGGCGGAAAAGGCATCGCTAAAGTTGAAGGGCTTGCCGTTTTCGTTGAACACGCTGTTCCTTTAGACCGGGTAAATGCGCGCATATTGAAAAAAAAGAAGAGCTTTGCCGAAGCGAAAGTGGTTGAAATCCTTGAGCCATCCCCGTACAGAATAAACCCGCCTTGTGAATACAGCGGTTTTTGCGGAGGGTGTAAATGGCAGTTTCTTCAGTATGACCGTCAGCTTCATTACAAGAGACAACATGTCGAAGAATCTCTTGCGCACATCGGCTTTATAAAAGATGTTACGGTGCATCCGGCTGTTCCGTCGGAAAAGATATTCGGCTACAGGAATAAGATGGAATTTTCATGTTCCGACAGAAAATGGCTGCTTCCTTCCGATTTTGCAGCCGGAGAAAAAAGCGCGGGCTTTGCACTGGGTCTTCATGTCCCGGGAACATTTGATAAAGTGCTTGATATCAGGGCATGCCTTCTCCAGCCTGAACAAGGAAACATGATTCTTGAGGATGCAAAAACTTTCATGAAAAATTCGGGAGCTCCTCCTTACGGAATTAAATCCCATGAAGGATTCTGGCGTTTTCTTATGCTGAGGAATTCTGCCGTAAATGGGAATTGGATGGTAAACATTATAACTTCCACCGAAAACCGGGAAATAGTCGTTCCTCTTGCAGCTCTCCTGATGGAAAAATATCCCGATCTGGTTTCAGTTATAAATAACATAACTTCAAGCAAGGCGGCTGTCGCAACCGGAGAATATGAAATGGTCATTGCAGGTTCTCCTTATATAAAGGATAAGCTCGGAATTTTTGAATTTGAAATATCGGCAAATTCTTTTTTTCAGACCAACACTCCAGGCGCCGAGATTCTTTATGAAAAGGTGAAGGAGTTTGCAGGGCTTTCCGGGAAGGAGACGGTTCTTGACCTTTACAGCGGGACAGGCACGATACCTGTATTCCTTTCGTCAAACGCAGGTCTTATAACCGGTCTTGAAATTGTTGAAAGCGCGGTCTCCGATGCGAAAAAAAACTGCCGGACTAACGGCATTTCAAACTGTAACTTTATTTTGGGAGATATCAGGGAGAGTCTTTCAAAAATCAGTAAAAAACCCGATGTCATGATCATTGACCCGCCAAGGGTAGGAATGCATAAGGACGTTGTCAGGCAGGTTGCTGATATGGCTCCACGAAGAATTGTTTATGTGTCCTGCAATCCGGCAACTCTTGCCCGGGATCTTTGCATGCTGAAGGAATTCTATGAAGTTACAGAGGTTCAGCCGGTCGATATGTTCCCCCATACCTGGCATATAGAATCCGTGGTAAGGCTCGAAAAAAGGCAGTGTTTGTAAAACATTTGTAAAACCCATGATATATTTTGCAATTTCAATGAGTTTTTTTTATTTTCCGTGATCATTTTTATCATGTATATATAAATGATGGACTCGTAAAAAGTCTAAATATGCTCTCTCAATGAGCTTTTTAGGGATTTTTAATTTCTTCGCTAAATTGCAAGAACTCGGTCTAACGCCCTCAAACAGCTTGCAATTTTTAACGCTCAGTAATTTAAAAATCTATTTCCTAAAAATCTCAAATCCGTTCGCATATGACTTTTTACGAGTCCATCATAAGTGATGTTTTCTTAAAAAGATAGATATTCATCACAAAGGAATTTTGCATGAATTTTCCAGTACTTAAAATCGGTAATCTGGTAAGTACCATACCTATAATACAGGGTGGAATGGGAGTAGGCATTTCATTGGCCGGACTCGCTTCTGCTGTTGCCAATGAAGGTGGTATAGGCGTGATAGCTGCCGCCATGATAGGCATTAATGAGCCTGATGTTTCAGTCAATCCTGCCGAAGCCAATATCAGAGCCCTTAAACGTGAAATAAGAAAAGCAAGGGAATTGACAGGTGGAATTATCGGTGTAAACATCATGGTCGCCATGACACATTATGCCGATCTTGTCAGAGCATCTGTTGAGGAAGGTGTTGATATAATTATTTCAGGCGCCGGTCTTCCCATGGATTTGCCGGGATATCTTGTAAATGGCGCTAAAACAAAACTGGTGCCAATAGTCTCTTCTGCCCGCGCCGCCAAACTGATCTCTCAGAAATGGCTGACAAAATACAATTATCTTCCTGATGCTTATGTCCTGGAAGGCCCCAAAGCTGGAGGACATCTGGGATTCAAACAGGAACAGATTGGTGATCCTGACTATGCCCTCGATAAATTGGTCAAAGAAGTGATTGAAACTTTAAAACCTTTCGCAGCAGAAAGAAACACCACCATTCCTGTCATTGCTGCAGGAGGAATCTTTACAGGCGGTGATATACGTGAAATGCTGAATCTTGGAGCTGCCGGTGTTCAGATGGGGACGCGGTTTGTTGGTACTTACGAATGTGACGCCAACCCCGGCTTCAAGGAAACTTATCTGAATGCCGAAAAAGAAGATATGGTCATCATAAAAAGCCCTGTGGGACTTCCCGGAAGAGCGATAAAAAATCAATTTTTAGATGAAGTTAAAAATGGAAACAGGAAACCCTTCAAATGTCCGTACCAGTGCATCAAAACATGTGATACGGATAAAAGCCCTTATTGCATTGCCTTAGCTCTTTCGGCCGCGAAAAAAGGAAAATTTAAAAACGGCTTTGCCTTTGCGGGCGCAAACGCTTACAGGGTCAATGAAATTGTCTCCGTAAAAGATCTGATCCGGTCTTTGCAGCAGGAGTATGATCAAGCTTTCCTTTCACATTGATCCCCGCCCCCTTTTATAATAATCAACTCTTAAGGAGATGATACGTTCTTATTTGCTCGACAAAAAATAATTTATGCTCTAATGAGTTAATTAATTATTTCAACTATATTCCATCCAACAAATCCGGTAAATAAACAAAATGGCAAAGAAAAATCATTTGAGATCCGGGAATTCTCACCGGTGGCTGGTGTTTCTTATAATCTCAGTCATTTATTTTTTTGTATATTTCCACCGGGTATCGACATCCGTTATTGCCCAGGATATTTTAAAAACCTTTAATGTTAATGCCACCGCTCTCGGATTCATGTCTTCAATGTATTTTTATCTTTACGCGTTTGAACAGCCCCTTGTTGGATATTTTACTGATAAACTCGGAGCAAGACGGGTTATGGCATACTGCACGTTAGCGGCGGCCGCTGGATGCTTCATGTTTGCGCTGGCTCCTGGGATAGAATGGGCTTCGGCAGGGCGTGCTCTGATAGGAATCGGTGTGGGTGGAGTCTACGTGCCGGCTGCCAAGGCTTTTTCCCAGTGGTTTGAAAGAAACGAGTTTGCAACAATGATCGGGCTGCTTTTAGCAGTCGGTAATTTCGGAGCGATTATCGCTACAACTCCTCTTGCCTGGGCTGCAGACAACTGGGGATGGCGTATCAGCTTCCACGTAATTGGCTGGATTTCACTTGCTCTGGCCGGCGGAGCATTCTTTCTGATAAAAGATTTCAAGGGGTCAGGCGCAGCGACTGAAGGTAAGCATTTTCAGGAATCATCCGAAACAGGTTCAAAGGAAATACCTTTTTACAGGGCGCTCGTATCTTCTCAATTCTGGATTATAGCGGTTATTTTTTTTGGAGTTTACGGAATCGTGATGACTTTCCAGGGCCTTTGGGCCACTCCGTACCTTATGGCTGTTCTTGAAACGGACAGGATTGCGGCAAGCAGGCTTAACATGCTTATACCGGTTGGATTTATTGTCGGAGCTCCTCTTTTCGGCAGGCTTTCCGACAGGATATTCAAGAGCAAGGTGCATGTAATAATTTCCATGCTGGCCATTTCAACGGCATCATGGGCAGGGGTCGTTTTTGGAATGAGGCTTGGCACGGCACTGATTTCAACCAATTTATTTTTAATGGGCATTGCCACGGGAGGATTTATAAGCGTACTCTGGGCCCATATCAGAGAAATCACACCTCCCCGGATTCTTGGGTCTGTTTCAGGACTGTTAAATCCTGCTCCATTCCTGGGAGTCGCAGTTTTTCAGGTATTAACAGGCAGATTCATTGACAAGGCGACACAGGTGGGAGGAGCATATCCGCCGGAAGCTTACAAATACTCTTTTGTTTTATGCTTTTTTGTCAGCTGTGCCTGCCTTATTCTTTCGTTTTTTCTTAAAGAACAAAAATTGCAAAATATTTGACATATCTGTTCCTTGTGATATCAAAACCGAAGGTTTGCTTTCTGTTTTTCTTCTGTCTAAAGGAGAGGAATCATGATAAAGATCTTGTCATATTTATCATTCCATCCGTGTATCTATATCT
>JAWOHP010000065.1:0-38707 GCA_046485065.1 Desulfobacterales bacterium
TAAGATTTCATTGAGAGAATCGATTAAAGCCAGATCAACCTCGACGCTTTTTTTAACAGCCGGATCATCGAACCGTTCGGCTACTCCCTGACAATTATACTTGCGGGATATTTTTTTACCGAACTCCGGCAGATTGTATTGAGTGTTGGTGTTCTGGATATGAGCAACCAGTTCACCGCAGCGGCGGGCAATATACATACGGCGGCGCAGCAGATCGCGGGTTGCTCTCATTTTAGCTGGATATGTGTACGCGATGGGGAAATTGCCGCCCCTTAATAAGGCGGCAATTTTGTACGAATCTATCTTATCGTTTTTTGTTTTGCCCCCATGGATAGCTTTCATGTATAATGCATGACCAAGAACAAACGGGATTTTATGTTCAGCGCACAGGTCTGAAATCCAGTACCAGCAAAATACACATTCGACTCCGATAACAATATCGTCGAGAAACGGGAAGATGATTTCAAAGAGCAGTTCAGGGTCGGTTTTGATGTTTTGGTGAACTTTAAGTTTTCCTTTTTGATCGATGATGCAGACAAACATTTTTCTTGCGTGCAGATCGATACCGCAATAGTTTTTGTGTTGCTGATTGTAAAATCTCATGGTGTGGCCACCTTTGGATGAAGGGTTTTTGGAATCCGGACAAATTCCATTTTATCCCTTCATCTGAGGGAAGGCCATAACTAGTATCAAGCGCATCGAGCGGACACTACAAGGTTAGAATCTTCCCGAAGCGCGTGAGTGCCGCACATGCGCACTACGTTAGCCTAAGAAGATGAGCGCAAATTGAGAAAGGAGATTTGTAATGGGAATTCTATCTTGGATCCTAATGGGATTAATCGTTGGTTTGCTCGCAAAATTCATCATGCCCGGCAAAGACCCTGGAGGACTCATTATTACCATCTTAATAGGAATAGCTGGCGCCTTCGTAGGCGGGTTTATCGGATCCTCCCTGGGGATTGGGACGGTTACGGGATTTAATGTAGGGAGTATTTTACTGGCTATCGGTGGCGCTGTTCTTCTATTGATATTGTACCGGGTCATAAAGAAATAACCCTCAATACAAGTTTAACAACCGGCTCCACCAGATCGCCGACAGATCCGGCTCCCGGTAAGCAGCAGCGTTAGACCAGATCTGTGAAGTCAGAAAGCTTCTGGTGGGTTTGAAAAAGATCGAGTAGGCGGTTACAGATCGGTTTAAGTAATTTATAGGGTGGAGTCACTTATTGTTTTTCTGTAAACAGCAATAAGTTTTTATCAGTCATTTTTTTAAAGAGCGGAGGAATCAGATAATGGGTGATAATGCAAACACAGAAACATGGTCTCTTGATGATGGAAAAAAGTTAACACTTCGCCATATAGCACCTGGCGATGCTATCATAGAACAAGCATTCGTACGTAAACTTTCAGTTGAGTCTCGCTACCTGCGCTTTCACGGATCAATCAAAGAACTAAATAAGGGGGATCTGGAGAGGTTTACGAATCCTGACCCGCTCAACGCAGAAGCCCTGATTATTCTATATAAAGGAGAAATAAATGAAGAAGAAATCGGCGTTGCGCGATTCATAATTGATCCGGATGGCGAGGGCTGCGAATTTGCAATTGTTGTTGCTGATGAATGGCAAAACCGTGGCCTTGGGGCAAAACTGATGAAAGCGTTGATAAGTCATGCTCAATCACGCGGAATAAAACGAATCCATGGCTCCGTACTCAAAAATAACTCGGGTATGCTCCAGTTCGTCAAAGGGTTGGGTTTTGAAAAAACTGCCGACCCTAATGATTCCTCGGTTATGCTCGTTACAAAATATCTGAAGGATTAGTCAGGATAAAATATTATGTAATTTCTAATAATTATGTAATTTAAATTAAAATGCTGCGGTATAACTTCGCATTGAAGTACGATACCGGAAGCATTGAGTGAGCGGAGGAAGTCCTGCAAAGCCGGGAGTCAATCAAATTTTTAATATTTGTGCTTGTTCATGCGGTAAGTCTTAACACGTTGTTCGCCAACAAGGAAGAATATAGGGTGATAGAATGATGAAATTGACGCTATTGCGGCACGGTGAAAGTTTGTGGAATAGGAAAAACCGTTTTTCTGGGTGGACGGATGTCGATCTTTCCCGCCATGGCAGGATCGAAGCTCGAGAAGCCGGGAAGACGCTCAAAACCGAAGGGTACTGCTTTGATATTGCCTATACCTCGGTGTTGAAGCGCGCCATACGCACACTTTGGATTGTGTTGGATGAACTTGACCAAATGTGGATTCCTATAGAAAGTTCATGGCGGTTGAATGAGCGGCACTATGGAACTCTTCAAGGCTTGAACAAGGCGGAGACCGCAAAGCGTTTCGGGGAGGATCAAGTACTCCTTTGGCGCAGAGGCTATGATAACACTCCCCCGGCCTTGGAAAGAACGGACGAACGATATCCGAGACATGATCCGCGTTATCGTGAATTGGATGATTGCGATTTGCCACTGACAGAGTGCCTAAGAGACACGGTCGAACGCTTCCTGCCCTATTGGCACGGTACTATTTTGCCTGCCGTTAAAGCGGGGAAAAAAGCGATCATCGTAGCTCACGGCAACAGCCTGCGGGCACTGGTGAAGTATCTCGACAATGTTTCAGACAAAGACATTGTTGCACTTAATATCCCTACCGGAATACCGTTGGTGTATGAGTTGGACAGGCTAATGCGGCCAATCAAACATTACTATTTGGGGGATTCAGTAACTGTAGCGCAGGCAACGAAGGCTATAGTGGACCAAGGTAAATCTTCATAGATAGGTAAGGTCAGCCAACAAGGCAAATTGCAGCGAGGGCAAATAGCATCATTGTTGCAAACATTCGCCAGCAGGAAGGAGGTGATTAGTATGCCAAATAGAGATGGAACTGGCCCAAAAGGTCAGGGACCGAAAGACGGTCATGGCAAGGGTAAGGGTAAGGGCAATAGCCCTGGTCAGGGACCGATGACTGGGGGGAAGAAAGGAATTAAGAAAACAACCAAATAGTAAGCCGGATTTGAGAACGAGAATAAAGGACTTGCGAACAATCGAATGAACGCAGACCAAAAAGGCCGTGGCTAACATTATTGTTGGTCTTCATGTCTTTCGGCCCGGCCTTTTTGGCTGGTTATGCGGAGCGTTAATCATTACTTTTGTAACTCTTTAATATGTTTCATTGACCGACCTTGCTGACTTGTAGATGAATTAAAATTTTTTTCATCATTAGGTTCATAACGAAACAAATATTTTCCATTGCCCGGCTTCACCCGTTCCGGGGAGCCAAAAAACAAAGCCTGAGCATTTTTTCAAAGGGCCGGGCTTTTTTACTTGATGCTTTCCATATTCATTATTATATTTATACGATAATAAGTTAATAATACGGCTTACCGAAAACGAAAAACGATATTAATCCAGATCAAACCGAAAAAGTGAGTGTATTCAGTAAGCGCCTTTGCTCGTCTTTTTGAACCGAAACATCGAGCGCATTCCCCGTTGCTTGCGGCGGGGTTAGCGAGAGAATTAAAAATGGATAATATTCCTTACGGTCGAAGATTTCCCGTCAGCTCTGCGACGGGGAGCTTCAAACGACTTTTCTTATAGCAGGAGTTTTATCAAATGCATACTGTCTCCGATGTATGGAAGGAACAGCGGGTTATCGATTCATTTGATGCAGATGCCCTTGGTCGGCTGCGCCTGCAGACACTTTTTGCGTTTCTTCTGAATTCGGCATGGAACCATACCAGTGGAACCAGCTTCGGATACGAGGCGATGTCAGAAAGAAACCTGATATGGGTTCTGATAAAAATGCAGATACTCATCAAACGACTACCCAAATGGTGTGAGCGGATCACAATTACGACATGGGGAAAGGGGACGGTCAGGCTTTATGCTCTCCGCGATTTCACAATTGTCTCGGAAGCTGGTGAAAAACTGGTGTCGGCTACTTCTTCCTGGATGATACTCGACAGGACAAGTGGCTGGCCGAAACGTTTCGATAAAAATTCAGAGAGCTTTCCATGGCAACCCGGAAAGGATGAGATAGAAACCAATCTTAAAAAGGTGCAGGAATTAAACGGCGGCATGGAACTCGCGCGGTTTCGGGTTGTATTCTCCGATATTGATATTAACAGGCACGTAAACTCCACAAAGTATCTTCAGTGGATGATAGACAGCCATTCTTATGAGCATCTTGAGGCGACTGAGATTAGGGATATTGAGCTGAGCTTTCTTTCAGAGGCGCTTCCGAATGAAGAGGTGGCCGTATTTTCCGAGAAAACAGATAACCATGAGCTGTGTTCCGTAAGACGGGTCGGCGACGGGAAGGAATTCTGCCGGGCAAGATTCGAATGGAATCGATTACGATAACATCAGGCGGAAAAACCGAAGTATAACCGAAAGCCGAAACCTCAAGATATATTTAATAAAGGGATTGTTCGTTGATGGAAAAAAACAGACCTGAAACCAAATCACAGATTGTTTATTTATAATATGAGAATACGTGGAAATTTTTCTACTTATTAAAACTGTTGGGGCTCAGAGGACGCAACAGGATGAATAAATTAAGCGTGCTTTTTATGTTCCTCTTTATTCTCGGTTGGTCCAATGTTTCTCATGCTCAGAATTCTTTGCCTGATGAGCCAGAGATTGAGCGTGACTTATCCTTGCACTACAGGGCCGCGTATTCCTACAACCGAGCCTTGGATCTCTGGAAAACAGCGGAAGATATAAATAAGTGGATCGCTGCCAGCTTTATATATGACAAGGTGCGGGCGATTAAGCTTTCTTCGAGCCAAAGAACGAAGAATGAAGGAATCTCTGTTTACAAGCCATCAGAATTGTTCGAAAGCAAAGCCGGGGTTTGTGTTGATCTTGCCCGCTTTGGAGTTGAGACACTCAGAATTATTGATCCGAATAGCGATCCAAAGTATCTAATGATCGAATTTGATCCGGTTCAAATAGATGGTAAAACGTTCCGACTGCATTGGTTGGTGAGTTTTAAACGAGATGGCATGAGATACGTTTTCTGTGACTCGAAACGCCCAGGGTATATCGCAGGCCCTTACAATAGCACTCAAGACTTCATCAACGAATATGAACAATACAGGGGTCGTAAAATAGTTTCACATCGGGAACTGGAATCATACCAAAAGCAGCAAAAATCACAATCAGCGAAGGGGCGTGTTACAAAAAATATCAACAAGCCAAATGCAGCCGACCACTAAAAACGCGTCGGCCGATTTACAGCGTTAAATAATGACAATTTGTTCCCAGTACCCGGCTTCATACGTGCCGGAGAGCCAAACCGGGTAAATAATCTTTTGAAAATACATATAAATTATGCAAGGCTTTATTAAAACAAATAATTGCGACATGTGATTTATGTATTTTCAACTCCCCCTCCGTGTTACTGAAATGGGAGGAACGAAATTATGCTTTCTCAAAATGATATTATTTCATAACCTGTAGTATTGATACAAAGGTTCTATTTTTGAACCCGATATAAATTTATTCTTATTTTCCATGTGAACAATTAATATCGTAATAACATGGAAAATTAGATCGTGTTTTTTCCGTGTTTTAATAATAATATGACAATAGACGGAAATATTTTCCATCGTAAATAGGCAATACATGGAAAGTTTTCTACTTATTAAAACTGTTAGAAAACCAAAAAGTGCTTTTTTAAACAATAAAATAACAAAAAGGGAAATTAATGGAACAAAAAGATACTGCTATAAAATCTGAAGAATGGATCAAATTTATTGACATGGTACAAGCGTCAAACATTGAGTTTGCGAAAGGAATAGTGGGGGATGTAACAAAAGCTGTCTGGTCACATAGTAACGACGTCACGATATTTGGTGGATATGGTGGTTTTGTCGAACCTGGATGGGATAACGTTGAAGCTAGGTTAACAGCGGCCGCTAAAATGGCTGAAGATGGCTCATATTCATATAAGCCAATTAAGATTTCAATCACTGGAGATTCTGCATATATACTTCAAACCGAACAATATGTTTTCCCAGGAAAGCCAGTAATAGATATACGAGCAACGATTATCTGTCAAAAAGAGCCTGGTGGGTGGAAAATAATACATCGTCATGGTGAAATTACAAACCTATCGAAATAATACAGAATTATTTTCTAACAAAAGCTCCCAGTTGACGGCTATTGCCGCAACTGAAGCCATTGTTGGGCGGACAGACAGAGTCAATTATCTTATGAACAGGAACAACACAGTTGGATACCTTCACGGGACCTAAGGCATTGTTGGAAAACCCGTATTATGAGGGTCAAAGGCAGAAAAGCCTGGCGAGTCTCAGCGATGATATGATAGATGAACCCATAATCGAGCTGATCAACGCTTTCAACAGACTGCCTTATTGTTTCACACTGCAGAGCTGCTATGGACATTTCGTTTACAACGGCCAGAATGATCCTCAAAACCTGGAGACCTTGCCACTAACAGATACAATTGGCAGAGTGGAGTACAGAATAGCCTATATTGCCTTTTGCATTGACAGCAGTGATCAGGGAATGAAGTTTCTTGAAGATTTGAAGGGAATCGCGGAAATTGATCCGACTAACATCCAGTTCTGTTGCGCAGAATGGTTTTGGGAAAGACAGGTCAATTCTTATGCGTTACAGGTTGAACCAGACAGGTTTAAGTTTGAAGACAAGGCTATCCTCGATTACCAGGAAGCTTTGAAAATAGAAAAGATACGAAATGAATTCTTTGTTCAGCTAAAGGAGTTGATTGTTTTAAGCAAACCCTACGCTATGCGTAGGGTTAAAACTTAAACAAATCTGCCTTTGGCATGCTTTAAATAGCGGCCTATGGCCGCAATTAAAAGCCACCCGCTATGCGGGTGGATGTTTACTCAAAAGCAGCAAGGGGAATAAGAGTCCGGCTAACAAGCGCGTGTAGCCTACGCTGCTGAAGTCATTTTACAGAATCGGTCAGGATCAGGACGACATTGATTTTTTAAGGAGTGTTATAGATGAAGATTGATATGAGCCGGGAAGCCGTAACTCTCCGATTGCTCCAAGTCGCTAAACTCAGGCGGGCATGTTTATCGCTTGCCAAATCCAGTAAAAGTATTGAGATCAGGAGAAGCAGGTCTGCCAACAAAACGGCTCAGCGTACATCGCTTGCGCTAGGCCGGTGATCATTTTTTACTCTGTTATATATTCCTGATTGCGTCCTCCGTAGTACAAAGTCATATTGCTAAAACCATTTCCCCGAAAATAAACAGCACATCCCATATAAGATAACGGGCCGTGCCCGCTTGAACTTGACATAAAAGCCGATTGATGCGATAAATCAAAAAGTTAAAAGCATATTTTTATCGGTTCAATCTGAAACAAAAGGACGGATTATGAGCTTTGCTATTCGATCTTTATCTGGGAAAACACAGATTTTAATCGTGGCTATTCTGGCAGTGCTTTTTATCTGCACGGCTTTTTCTTTTGGTGAGACTTTTACTCAGGACAGGTTCATAAACCCTGACACCTGCGGGGACTGCCATAGTGAGATTTACGGCCAGTGGAAGAATTCTATGCATCATCTGGCGCACCATGACCCGGTTTATGTGGCCTTGTCCCAGTTTCTTCTTAAGGGTCTCACTGATCCCGAAGAAATAGCCGAAAGTGAATCCTGCGTGAAATGTCACACGCCAGTTGGCAATATCACGGGTTATCCTCTGAAGACATCTGATGACCTTAAAAAAGTGTCAACCATTGCCGCCCAGGGTATTCAGTGCGATTACTGCCATTCGGCCACGGGTGCGAAAAAAATGGAAAACAACGGCCTGATCCTGGATCCCGGTCACGGCGAAGATAATCCTGGCATCAAGCGCGGTCCTTTCTCCGATTCACAATCGGATTTTCATGAGAACGCTTATTCCGAGTTCCATACCAACTCAGAAATCTGCGGCACCTGCCACAATGTGTCACATGTCTCGTTTGGGACAAGGCTTGAGTCAACCTATGATGAATGGAAGGAGGGGCCTTTCAATTCTCCCGATCCATCGAAAAAAATCACATGCCAGGGCTGCCACATGTTTCAGAGGACCGGTATCCCGGCCACGGCATCCACGAAGCGCCCCCCGAATAAAGGCCTTGCCGCCGATGACGGCCCAACGAGAGATCATGTGTTCACCCATGTGTTTGTAGGAGCAAATACCGTTGTACCGCCGGGATTCGGAGACAAAGAGAAAGCGGAGATGGCTCTGGAACGACTGAAAAACAGCGCGGACCTGGCTCTGGATACCGGTAGAATAAACGAAGGGAGTCTGGGGATTGTAATCACGAATTCAGGGGCTGGTCATTATCTCCCCACGGGTTTGACCGATGTCCGTCAGATGTGGCTCGACATCCGCATCACGGATGAAAATAACAACACTGTGTTTTCAAGCGGTGCCGTGGATAAAGACGGGTATGTTCCGGAACACGCCATTATCTACAATACTATTTTCGGAAACGGGAAGGGTAAGCCTGTCTTAAATATCGCCCAGGCAAGGGAAGTGCTCAAAGACAAGCGCATACCTCCCGGAAAATCTGTGCGCGAAGACGTTCTTTTCAAGGCGAACCAGGCCAAGCAGTTGACCATCGTCGTCAAACTTTTATACAGGAGCGCTCCCCAGAAGGTTCTGGACATGGTTCTGGGCAAAGGGAAACAGACGCTCCCCATCGTAACAATGGAAGAGATCCGAACAACTATTAAACTTTAAAAACTTAATAAAGATGGTAATAGAGTAGTTCCAACAGAAATGACTTTTGAACTGCATTCATCGAGATGCCTGCTTTAGTTTATGAAGGTATCAAATTTGATGAGGAACATAATATATTTGATTTAATCGGTTAACGAGATTATTTAAGATCGTATCGTTTCTAATGTTGAAAATATATAGTTGAAGGAAATATCAATGAATCGTTTCATCGGGTTACCCAGATCTATTTTCCCGGCCCGGTATTATCCGGCCCTCTCTTTTTTTATAATATTTTTGCTCTCGTCTTTTGCTTTTGCACAGGAAATGAATGTTTCTAAAGCTCCAGAGAGAGAAAGAATACATGTCACTGCGGACAACCTCACTTCAGAAAGCAATGCGAAAGTCGCCGAGTTTAAAGGAAACGTTAAAGTAACCCAGGGAAATTTTATTATAAAATCTGACAGTTTGAAAATATTGTACAAGGAAAGCGGAGAAGAAAAAAAGGCCGGTACGACAGAATCGATAGATAAGATTATTGCTATCGGGAATGTGAAAATAGAATCGGAAGAAGCAACAGCTTTTTCAGATCAGGCCGAATACGATACAAATACAATGATTATAGTTTTAACCGGAGAAAATTGCAGGGTGTTTGACAAAAAGAATTCAGTTACAGGCTCCAGAATAACCTTCAACAGGAAAGGCGGCCTTGTTAAAGCTGTCGGGGATGGCAAAAAAAGAGTTAATGCCGTATTTTTTCCTGATGAAAAAACGACTCCCGGAAAAGAGCCGGTAAAAAAGGAAGCAGTTAATTCTTCGGCAGTCAAAGGAGTAGCATCAGAAAAAATAAAAGTAAGCAATACGCGAAAAATGACCGAAAGCCCTGTTAAAAAAGTTGTCCCCGAAAAAAAATCCGTAGTATTAAAAGAAGAAATAAAACCTGCGGTTCAGGTAAAGACTGATATATCATCTCAAGTCGAAAGCCCCGTTAAAAATTCTGCTCCTGAAAAATCTTTAAGCGTATTAAAAGAAGAAATAAAACCTGCTGTTCAGGCAAAGGCTGATATACAGCCTCAATCCACTCCGGTTAATATTGTTTTCGTTCCGGCAGAGATTGAAAAACCAAAAACAAGTGAACCGGTCATACAAAAAATCGCGTATGGCACTCTTATAAAAAGCATAGGAATTTCACTTATCGAAAATAAAACCGGGAATTCTTCTATTAATTTTAAGGAGGATATACATAAACAACTTTCAGGCGCTCTGGGGCGCAACTGTTCAAGTCTTCAGTTATTTCAGGAAGGTGATGAAAATTTCCCGGTTGATTTTCTCAAACTGCCGAAGAAGGCATTCGGCAGCATAGACAGTTTCAGGATATGTGAAACAGGAAGAAAATTTGGATTATCTGCAATCCTGACCGGTTCAATAATATCAATAATAACGGGTGAAGAGACGCGCGGAATTCTCTGGTACAGAGATACATATCCTTTTGTCAGCATATCCGTTCACTTTGATATTTACGATACCGAATCAGGAGCAAAGCTTCTTGATGAGAATTTTAGTTATAAAAGAGATTCGGATGAACTTGAGATTGAAGCGGTCAAAGCCGGCAGAATAGATCCTGTTTTATTAAAGGACGCCTTTGAACATATATCCAAAGATGCCGGCAGGAAGATCTGTGAAATAATGAAAAAGCAATCCTGGAAAGGATTTGTTTCTTCTGTTTCAGGGGACAAAATTTTAATATCTTCCGGAAGCAGCACAGGGGTTGTTCCCGGCAACGTATTTGAGGTTTATGTAAACAGCCTGCTTGAAGGAAAGGATGGCCAGAAATTTTATATTCCGGGCTCCAGGGCAGGTCTGATTAAAATAACAGCAGTAAACAAGAACGACTCTGAAGCAATACTTGTAACAGGTGATCCTGTTAAAAAAGGATATATTATAAGGCCGAAATGATGTAGTGAATAGTGAAAAGTGAAAAGTAAAAAGAAGGGTTTCCGCCATATAAATTGGCGGACCTTAAGGCAGGATTCAAGGGTTCAAGGAGATAAAAAAACAGAATGTCGAACTTTGATCCACGAGTCACGATCAACGAATCACGATTTAAGAACAACCAACCAGAAACCAGGAACATTTGTTTATTTTTTCCAGGATTCGTAGACCTTCTGCCTCGATGCTGCTGCGGCTTTCAGGATATCGACTTTTGTATCAACGTAATCATAAATAACGGCTTTGTTTTTTCCGGGAGCAGGCCTTAAAACCCTACCTAAATACTGCAGCACTCTCCCTCTGAATTTTATAGGTGTGACTATAAAAAGGGTGGAGAGATTCCTGCAGTCAAATCCTTCCCCTATGAGCTGGCCTGTGGCCACAAGGACTTTTATCTCCCCTTTATTTAGGCGATCAAGAATCTCTTTCCTATCGGCATCCGGCACATCACCGGTGAGCAGTTCGGATGATATTTTATGCCTGAATTTGAGAAGCGCCCTGAGTGTGTCGCAGTGTTTCTTCCTGTCCGTCAGAACAAGGCAGCAGCTACCTGTCCCGTTTTTTACCTCATTGGCGACATCGGATGCTATAAGATGATTCCTGCCGTCATTTGAGGTAAGTTCTGAAAGCATCCTGCTGTATTCATTGACAGGATCAAAAAAGGGGCTGAAATCCGTATCTCTTACCACAATTTCCGCAGGCACTATGTCCCCTGTTTCCACCAGCCCGGCTTTCTCCACTTCATGCCGGACATCTCCAAGATGCCAGAAAATAAGCTTCGACAGGTTATCCCTGCGCCAGGGTGTGGCCGACAATCCAAGCATATATTTCGAATCAAAACCCGTTACTGCTCCTGTGAATGTTCTGCTGGGCGTTCTGTGGCATTCATCTACAAGGAGAAAGCCGGTCCTCAAAGATACTTCATCAACACACTTGTAAATGGACTGGACAAGTGCAACTGTAATCTTATCGCCTATTATTTTCTTTCCTGCTCCGATTATGCCTATATCTTCTTTAGGGATTCCAAGAAATGTTTCAATCCGCTCAATCCACTGGGAGGCGAGCTCTTTTGTATGGACTATTATCAATGCGGGTTGCATTCGCTGCGCTATGATGTAAAGCGCCATGATGGTCTTGCCGCTTCCGGTTGGTGCGCTTAATGTGCCGAAATCCTTGGGAAGCATGACTTTGACTGCCTGATCCTGAAATGGTTTTAATGAGCCCTTGAATTTAAAATCGACCGGAGGAAGTGAACGCCGTTTATCTGCAATTTCGTATTCTATTCCGTTGCGTTTGCAGAGGAATATAAGCTGACGCATGAAACCTCTCGGAATCCATAGTCCGCCCCCTTTTATCCTGTCATATAAACGGAGAATTCTTGGAGTTCCCCTGTTCCAGCGTCCCATTCTCTCATTTTCCACCCATTTGGGGTTTGATATTGTAAGTCTTTCAATAAGTACTTGATATAACTGGGTTGGAATTCCGGAAATTCTCAGATTATTTGTTATTATTATTTTCAAGCTGCTACCCTGGTTTCCATCCGGAAATGGCCCTTTTGTGCGATCTCTGTGTCAATCTTCGGGATTGCTTGTGCGACATAGAAAGCGTATGTATCCGCGCAATCCCTTGATTTCCTTGAGCTTGCCCAAAACTGCCTTTTTCCGAATTGGAAACGTCATAGTGTTTTTATTTTGTTTCTTGATGGAAACTATCTTAGAATTTGGTTTAAAAAGGGAGAGCGGCAGTTTCTGATCTCAGGTATCACTTTTTATTTTGTTTATGCAATACATATATTGAGCAATCTTCTAAAAATAGTACTGCTGTTTCGGTTCGCCTGGAATCGATTTTCCGGCATAACCTAACATATCGATGATTGACCGGAGAAGACGGGAATGGTATAAAATGAAAAGAGAAAAGGAGGTCATATGAAAAAAATCGTGATATTTATAATAGTTGTTTTCTTATTGTCGGCATTTCCGCCTGTGGTGCCGGCAGACAACAAGGATATGGTTGAAAATAGAGTGGACGAGCTTGATAAGATTAATAAAGAAGCTGTGAACCAAATTGCCGGAAAACCTGAAAGCGGTATAATAAATATCAAGGTGAGGGCAATACCCGGAAAAGACGGCTACAAATTCGAACCCATTGATAAAGAAACGACCTCTTCAATACCGGACACTCTATTGCCGCTGGAGAGCGGTGATAAGTTTTTTTCTTTCCGGGAAGGGATAGCAAGGCTTGTAAACAAAAAGCCTGCAATTACTCCTTACAGGCTATATAGCAATGAGGGTGAATATATAACATTCAAAGATGCAATTTTAAGGCTGAGCAGGAGCAAAAAATAATGCAAAAACTTCATGCTGCCCGTGACCTTCGAACACTTAGAAAGGATGCTTCCAGTATTTATTACGAGGGAATTAAAGCGGTTGAACCAATGGCTGCAGTCAGGCGGTTCTGCCGCCGCGAAAAAAAATATCTGTTTACAGGAAAGGTAAAATATAACCTTGATAAGCTGAATAACATATTCATAATAGGTGCGGGGAAGGCTGGAGCGCCCATGGCTTCGGCTCTTGAAGATATTCTTGGTGAGAAAATTACGGAAGGGATAGTTAATGTCAAGTATGGTCATGTTGCCGATTTAAAATATGTGAAGCTTATTGAAGCAGGACATCCTGTTCCGGACAAAAATGGTCAGGCAGGCGCATCGGCAATTCTTAATCTGGCAACAAGGGCAAAAAAAGATGACCTTGTAATATGTCTTGTCTCAGGAGGCGGTTCCGCCCTTCTTCCCCTCCCTGTGCCCGGACTTGTCCTAAAAGATAAACAGAATACCATAAAAAGACTTATTTCCTGCGGAGCAACCATCCACGAAATAAATTCGATTCGAAAGCATACTTCACTCTTAAAAGGCGGAGGGCTTGCAAAAACGGTATTTCCCGCCAACCTTGTTGCCCTGATTCTTTCCGATGTTGTAGGTGATGATCTTGATGTTATTGCGTCAGGCCCGACAGTTTGCGACTCAAGCACTTTTGACGATTGCCTCAGAATAATTGCAAAATACGATATAGAAGATAAACTGCCTGCAAAAGTAGTAAAACATTTATATGACGGCGCGAAA
This sequence comes from Desulfobacterales bacterium, assembly GCA_046485065.1. Classification (GTDB taxonomy): domain Bacteria; phylum Desulfobacterota; class Desulfobacteria; order Desulfobacterales; family RPRI01; genus RPRI01. The sequence continues at coordinate 13,819 of JAWOHP010000065.1, forward strand.
GGAAAGATTCCTGAAACTCCGAAAGCCGGTGACGGTATCTTTGAAAAAACAACAAATCTGATAGTCGGGAGCAACATTGAGGCTGTTAAGTCCGCAAAAAAGAAGGCTGATAGTTTGAAATATAACACTCTTGTGCTCTCCTCAATGATAGAGGGAAACACGAAAGATGCAGCTTGTTTTCACTGCGCTATAGCAAAAGAGATTTTAAAAACAGGCATTCCTGCTTCACGTCCTGCATGTATCATTTCAGGTGGAGAGACTACCGTGAAAGTTACGGGAAAAGGCCTGGGAGGAAGAAATCAGGAATTTGCCCTTGAAGCGGCGCTTGAGATTGCAGGGCTTGAAAATACGGTTGTTTTGAGCGGAGGAACTGACGGAACCGACGGGCCGACGGATGCGGCAGGTGCATTTGCCGATTCGGAGACATTAAAGAGAGCCTGTGCCCTGGGAATGGACCCGCTTAAATATCTTTCAGACAACGATTCATACAATTTTTTCAAGAGGCTCGGAGATCTTTTTATTACAGGTCCGACAAACACGAATGTCATGGATTTAAGGATTGTTCTGGTAAAGTAGTGAATAGTGAACAGTGAATAGTGAATGGTGAAAAAAAAAGATTCAAGGATTCGAGGGTTCGAGGACCAAGGAAGAGATGTGAGGTGGGAGACGGAAGGGGAAAGATGACTTTACAGTTTGAACCGATTAATATTGAAAAACAGCGGGATTACCTGGAGTTGTTTGAGAAATGTGATCAGAAAGCATCCGATTACAGTTTTGTTAATCTCTGGGGATGGGCGGATGAATACGGCCTTATGTGGGCATGGGATGAAAGTCTCGTGTGGATAAAGCAGACGAAACCGGAAACCCTTTTCTGGGCTCCCATCGGGCTGTGGAAAGATAAAAACTGGAAAAATATTCTCGAGGCGAAATTTTCAGCCCCCGCTGTATTTATAAGAATTCCTGAAGGGTTGACGGAAATCTGGAAAAATTACAGCAAGGGAATTACTGTAGAAGATACAAGAGGGCACTGGGATTATCTCTATTCGATCGATGAGCTTGTCGAACTAAAGGGAAACCGTTTCCATAAGAAGAAAAACCTTCTTTCGCAGTTCATTAAAGCATACAAATACGACTATATACCTCTGAGCCACGATATAGTTGAGAAGGCTCTTTCCATGCAGGATGACTGGTGTACATGGCGTGATTGCGAAGCATCCGAGACTCTTTCTTCCGAAAACAGGGTTATAGAAAAAGTCCTCAGGGCATGGCATAAACTTCCGGGCCTGAAAGGCGGAGCAGTTGTTGTGGATGATAAAATAGCAGCATATACGATTGCGGAGAGCCTGAGCGATGATACACTCCTGATTCATTTTGAGAAGGGCAACCAGGATTACAAGGGAGCTTATCAGGCAATAAACCAGATATTTCTTGAGCATAACCGGAATGGATTCAAAACGGTTAACAGAGAGCAGGACTTAGATGACGAAGGTCTGAGGAAGGCAAAACTTTCATATAACCCTGTAGGCTTTATAAAAAAATATAAAATCGTTGTTTCGTGAATCGTGAATCGAACATCGAAACACAAATCACGAACTACCAATAACGAATCACGAACAACGAATGACTTGAGGAGAGATGAACGAAACACATATATCGAACATAACTGATGAATTGAATTTAAATATATCGCAGGTAAGGGCTGTTTCAGAGCTTCTGGAAGAGGGCGCTACAATCCCTTTTATTGCGAGGTACAGGAAAGAGGTTACCGGAAGTCTTGACGAGGTCGTGATTACTGAAATCAGAGACAGACTTGTCAGGCTTGAGGAACTGGACAACCGCAGGGAAGCAGTCTTAAAATCGCTGGAGCAAAACGGCCATATTACGGATGAGCTTCGTGAAAAGGTTATGGCCGCTTCCACTCTGGCTGTTCTTGAGGATATTTACCTGCCGTTCAGGCCGAAACGGAGAACAAAGGCCACAATTGCCAAAGAAAAAGGCCTTGAACCGCTTGCCTCCGTTATTTTCGAGCAGAATGGCGTTGACCCGTACATGTCTTCATCGGGATTTGTTAATCCGGAAAAGGGCGTTGAAAACGCTGAAGATGCCCTTTCCGGGGCAAGAGACATAATCGCGGAAATGGTAAATGAAGACCAGAATGCACGTGCCGCATTAAGGAGCCTGTTTATTTCCAATGGGAAGTTCATATGCAAGGTGGCCACGGACAAGGAAAAGGAAGGATCAAAATACAGGGATTATTTTGACTGGGAAGAACAGGCTTCGACCGCTCCTTCCCACAGGATTCTTGCAATGCGGAGAGGAGAAAAGGAAGATGTTCTCAACCTGACAATTGCGCCTCCCGAGGATGAGGCTATAAAAATACTTGAAGAGTTATTTGTAAAGAGTGACGGGGAAGATTCGAAACAGGTCAGGATTGCCGTGAATGACAGTTACAGGAGGCTCCTTTCGCGTTCAATGGAAACCGAGGCAAGGCTTTTAACAAAAGAGAGGGCTGATTCAGAAGCTATAAAGGTATTTGCCGAAAATCTTCGCAACCTTCTCCTTGCGCCGCCCCTGGGAGCAAAGCGTGTACTGGGAATTGATCCCGGTTTCAGAACAGGATGCAAGGTTGTATGTCTGGACAGGCAGGGAAAACTGCTTCATCACGATACCATATATCCTCATTTTTCCGATAAAGGCTCAAATGCTGCGGCGTTAACCATGAAAGAACTTTGCGACCGTTTTGAAATAGAAGCTATCGCGATTGGTAACGGTACAGCGGGGCGGGAGACGGAGGCGTTTGTCAGAAGCATCAGTTTTGCCAAAAAGATTCCTGTTGTAATGGTCAACGAGAGCGGTGCGTCGATTTATTCGGCTTCGGAAACGGCAAGAGAAGAGTTTCCCGATCTTGATCTGACGGTAAGAGGCTCTGTCTCGATAGGAAGAAGGCTCATGGATCCCCTTTCCGAGCTTGTCAAAATCGATCCTAAATCGGTCGGAGTGGGCCAGTATCAGCATGATGTTGACCAGACAGCACTGAAGAAGTCTCTTGATGACGTTGTAATGAGCTGTGTAAACGGAGTCGGAGTTGATGTGAACAGGGCAAGCGCGCAGCTTCTGACTTATGTTTCAGGTCTTGGCCCCCAGCTTGCGAAGAATATTGTTGCATACAGAGATGAAAATGGTCCTTTCAATTCGAGGAAAGAGCTTAAAAAAGTTCCCCGTCTGGGACCGAAGGCTTTTGAACAGTCGGCAGGTTTTTTAAGGATAAGAGATGCGAAAAATCCGCTTGACGGAAGCGCTGTGCATCCTGAAAGTTATCATATTGTCGATAAAATGGCGGAAGATCTTTCATGCAGTGTTGAAGATTTAATAAAGGACTCTGCAATAAGAAGCAGAATAGATATTTCAGGATATGTCACCGAAAGTACCGGAATCCCGACGTTGAGGGATATTATGGATGAACTCGCAAAACCCGGGCGTGATCCGCGGGAGAATTTTGAAGAGTTTGCGTTTGAAAGCGGTGTTGAAAAAATAGAGGATTTAAGGGCTGGAATGAAGCTGCCCGGCATTGTGACAAATGTTACGGCATTCGGGGCATTTGTAGATGTGGGGGTTCACCAGGACGGCCTTGTGCATGTCAGCGAGTTATCGGACAGGTTCGTCAGGGATCCGGGGGATTTTGTCAAGGTGAATCAGAAGGTCACGGTCACGGTAATTGACGTTGATGTTGACAGAAAAAGAATTTCGCTTTCGATGAAAACAAACCCGGGCAGGAAAGAAAAACCGGAAAAGAGGGATGAGAAAAAATCCGTTCCGAAACCGGCAAAACTTGAAAGGCCGAAGAATGTTCTGTTTAATAATCCTTTTGATAAACTGCTTAAGATGAATAGTAAATAGAAGGGTTCAAGGGTTCAAGGGGCAAATAGAGAGAACGTGAATCGTGGATCGACGAACGACGAATCACGATCAACGTAATTCGATGTTCGATATTCGGTATTCTGTATTAGAAGAAATATATTTTATAGGGGAGAATCGGAATGAAGATACTTGTTGGCTATGACGGTTCCAATGTTGCAAAGGAAGCATTGAGGGTTGCATTAAAACATGCCCGGGCTTTTGCCGGATCCGAAGTTTATGTTGTGACATCAATTGTCGGAGGCCCTGAAGTAACCAGACAGGCATTTGAAAAAGCTGAGGGAGATTTAAGATATACCCAATCCGTTTTTATCAAGGATAAGATCCCCTGTACTACAAAGCTTCTTGTAAGAGGAATGCCTCCAGGTGAAGACCTCGTGAAGTTTATTGAAGAAAAAGAGATTGATGAAGTTATAATAGGTTTAAAAAGAAGGTCGAAGGTCGGCAAACTGCTTTTTGGTTCAACTGCCCAGAAAGTGATCCTCGACGCAAAATGTCCTGTGGTGACGGTGAAGTAGTGAATAGTGAAAAGTGAACGGTGAAAAGTGAAAAGGTAAAAGAAGGAGTAAAGGGGTCAAGGATTCAAGGGGCAAAGACACAGATGCACAGCTATAAATGACCGACTCTTTTTTTCACTTGAACCCTTGAACCCTTGAACCCTCGAATCCTTGACTCCTGTCTTCTTATTTTACTTCCGAAAAAAATGCCGCTTTATAAAATTCCCTGTTCATGCGGGCTATGTTAACAATTGATATCTCTTTCGGACATTCCGCCTCGCATTCCCTTTCATTCGTGCAATTTCCGAAACCAAGTGCATCCATTGTCCGGACCATCTCCATGGCTCTCTTTGCCGCTTCAGGCTTTCCCTGGGGAAGAAGAGCGAGCTGGGATATTTTTGCACTTGTAAAGAGCATTGCCGAGGCATTAGGGCATGCTGCCACGCAAGCCCCGCATCCGATACATGCTGCGGCATCCATAGCTTTTTCGGCTACTTCCTGGGAGACAAGGATCGAATTTGCATCCGGTGCCCCGCCTGTATTTACCGAAATATAACCACCTGCCTGTATAATCTTATCAAGGGGGCTTCGGTCCACAACAAGATCTTTTATCACTTTAAAGGCCCTTGAACGCCATGGCTCAACAACTATCGTATCATCGTCTGAAAAATGGCGCATGTGTAACTGGCATAGAGTAGTTCCCTTCTCAGGCCCGTGCGGACGGCCGTTTACAACGGTCCCGCACATTCCGCAGATTCCTTCACGGCAGTCATGGTCGAATGCTATGGGTTCCATACCATCAAGCGTAAGCTGCTCGTTTATGACGTCAATCATCTCAAGAAAAGACATGTCTGAAGATATATTCTTTGCATGATATGTTTCAAAACTGCCTTTTGAATTCTGCCTGTTCTGGCGCCAGACTTTAAGCGTTAAATTAAGAGTCTTTGTCACTTGTAACTCCTTTGTGTCAATTTGACATTTTCAAAAACAAGCGGTTCTCTGTTTTGCAGCGGTTCCTTTTCGTAGCCCGCATATTCCCATGCTGAAACATGGCAGAAGTTTTCATCGTCGCGCATTGCTTCATTTTCATCGGTCTGGTAAGCTTCGTTGAAATGGCCGCCGCATGACTCGCGGCGGGCAAGGGCATCTGTGACCATCAGTTCCCCGAATTCAAGAAAATCGGCAACACGCCCGGCTCTTTCAAGGCTCTGGTTGAAATCAGCACCTGAACCCGGAACAAGAACATTTTCCCAGAATTCGCCTCTTAAAATTTTTATCAGACTCCGTGCCTTTTCCAGTCCCGCATCATTCCGGGACATGCCGCAGTATTCCCACAAAATATTTCCGAGTTGCCTGTGAAAATCATCAACCGTACGTCTGCCTTTGATGGAAAGGAGCCTTTTTACCTGGGAATCTATCTGTTCAACAGATTCATTGAATGCTGGATGTTCGGTTGTCACCTTTTTCTTTGTGTTTCCGGCAAGATATCCGCCTATTGTGTAAGGTATTATGAAATATCCATCGGCAAGACCCTGCATGAGAGCGCTTGCCCCTAAACGGTTTGCTCCGTGATCGGAAAAATTGGCTTCTCCGAGTACAAAGAGGCCGTCGATTGTGCTCATGAGATTATAATCAACCCATAAACCGCCCATTGTGTAATGAACAGCCGGATAAATCATCATAGGTGTTTCATATGGATTATCTGCTGTTATTTTTTCGTACATCTGAAACAGGTTGCCGTATTTTTTTGCTATCACGTCCTTGCCGTCCCTCTTTATTGCATCGGCAAAGTCCAGGTAAACTGCAAGGCCTGTTTCCCCGACTCCTTTTCCGATGTCGCACTGCTCCTTGGCGTTGCGGGATGCAACATCTCTTGGAACCAGATTCCCGAAACTGGGGTATTTATTTTCAAGATAATAATCTCTTTCCGATTCAGGTATCTGGGATGGTGAACGCTTGTCTCCCGGCTTTTTTGGAACCCAGACCCGTCCGTCATTTCTCAGGCTTTCACTCATCAGGGTCAGTTTGGACTGGTAGTTGCCATGCACGGGGATGCAGGTAGGATGAATCTGGGTAAAGCAGGGGTTGGCAAAACAAGCCCCTTTTTTATAGGCCCTGTATGCAGCCGTGACGTTGGAGGCCATTGCATTGGTAGAGAGGAAAAAAACGTTTGCATAGCCGCCCGTGGCAAGGATTACTGCGTCGGCAGCATACTTTTCTATTTCACCCGTCAACAGATTACGGGCAACAATCCCTCTGGCCTGCCCATCTGCAATGACCACGTCAAGCATCTCCCTGCGGGGATAGATTGTGACTTTCCCAGCGGCAATCTGTCTTGACAGGGCGCTGTATGCCCCAAGAAGAAGCTGTTGTCCTGTCTGTCCCCTGGCATAAAAAGTTCTTGAAACCTGAGCCCCGCCGAAACTCCTGTTTGCAAGCTGACCGCCGTATTCTCTGGCGAATGGAACTCCCTGGGCTACGCACTGGTCGATAATATTTCCGCTTAACTGGGCAAGCCTGTAGACATTTGCTTCCCTTGCCCTGAAATCGCCCCCTTTCACAGTGTCGTAAAAAAGGCGCCGGTCGCTGTCGCCGTCATTCTGATAGTTTTTCGATGCATTGATGCCTCCCTGGGCGGCAATGCTGTGGGCCCGCCTCGGGCTGTCCTGTATGCAGAATGTTTTTACATTGTAACCCAGCTCTGCAAGAGATGCCGACGCAGAACCGCCGGCAAGCCCCGTGCCGATTACAATTATATCAAATTTCCTCTTATTAGCCGGGTTGACGAGTTTCAGCTCGAAACGGTGCCTGTCCCATTTTTCAGCAAGAGGACCTGCCGGTATTTTTGCATCAAGCTTCATGGTATTCCCCTTCTTTATGTTGTAAGCGAAATAAAAACCGGAATAAATCCAAAACCGATACCAATCAAAATGCTGAAAGCAATACCTGCTTTCCTGATTAAAGGCATGTATTTTAAATGGTTTAAACCAAGTGTCTGAAATGCGCTCCATAACCCGTGACTTACATGGAATGCGGCTATTATAACCGCCATAACATAAATTACGATATAAGATGGTTTGGCGAACGCATCCTTTACTATTTGAAAAATTGTTGTTCCGGTTTTATCTATGAAATGAAAATTTATAAGATGGAAAATTATAAAGGCGATAAGTATCAGCCCGGTATAGGGCATAGTCGCCGAACCGATAGTTCGTCCTCCGGCATTTTTATTTACTTCGTATCTTACCGGCCTTGAAGAGATATTCTGAAAAAAAAGAAAGAGACCGGTCAGAACGTGAATAATTCCGAAAAACAGAAGACCTGTTTCCGCAACAGTTATTAGGGGTCCGAGCGAATGAAGATGCTCAGCATATGAATTGAAAGCATCCCTCCCGGCATAAAGAGTAAGATTTCCCAAAAGATGCGCAGTCAGAAATGCGCAAAAACTCAAGCCGGTTACAGCCATCATCAGTTTCTTGCCGATGGAGCTTGTAAAGGTTTTTATCATCCAGATCATACTACATTATCCTCCATTGTTATATATATTTTACAAACTCTTTTTTCGTCAATGACTTCCAACGGAACTCGTCAATTTTGATGAACCAGTTGGAAGTTATATGCGGCGTAAAATAGCTTTTTACGAAGCCTCAATATTGGGTGGAATAAAATGATTATTTCTTAATGTTCTTGCTGTCAATAAATTTGTCATGCCATCATTAATTATGCCCTGTTTCAATTATTTTTTAAGGGCAACTTATCATTGACATAAAATTCAATTGCCGATATAAAATAATTGTTTCAGAACTGACAGTTACAATCTTTGTCGCAATATTATATTTCGGAGTTAATTCTATGGCTTCACAGCACCTCGATTTAATTCATATGATTACTAACGCGGGACTTATAGTTCAGCTTGTTCTGCTTATTCTGGTCCTTTTTTCCATTTCATCCTGGGCTATTATTTTAATTAAATACATGTACATAAAAAGAGCATTCAGACAGTCGGAGCATTTTACCAATTATTTCTGGAAAAGCCGCGATTTTTCAGACGCTTATTCAAAAGCAAAGGAATTGGAAGGAAGTCCGATTGCGAGGATATTCCGGATAGGGTACATTGAGCTGAAAAAATTGAGCCAGTCGGGTGTTCCTGTGGCTTCTCAGGCTTCTGATTCTGAAGAGTTCTCAATAGGCGCCAGGTTTGCCGGAACAGATAATGTAAAGCGTGCATTACGCCAGGCAATAAATACCGAGATATCACGGCTAAGCCAGTTAGTGCCTTTCCTTGCTACGACAGGAAATACAACCCCTTTTATCGGATTGTTTGGTACTGTGTGGGGGATTATGAATTCTTTCCACGGGATAGGGCTTAAGGGTTCAGCTACTCTTGCAGTTGTTGCGCCGGGAATATCAGAGGCTCTCGTAGCAACGGCCGCGGGTCTTGCCGCCGCGATTCCTGCGGTAATCGCGTTTAACTATTTTACACAGAAGATAAGAACCATAGAGACCGAACTCCATAGTTTTTCAACCGATTTTCTGAATATTGTGGAACGGGATATTTTAAGGCCGAAGGGGAATAAAAAATGATGGCAGGGGGAGAAAAGGACAGTCTCATGTCCGATATAAACGTTACACCATTTGTGGATGTAATGCTTGTGCTGCTGATTATTTTCATGGCAACTGCGCCCATGATGATCCAGGGTGTTAATGTTGACCTTCCCGAGGCGACAGTTAAACCGCTTTCTTCAGAAAAGGAGCATCTTCTCATTACTCTTGATAAAAGAGGGAAAGTTTATATCAACGATTTCAATGTTACGCCTGAGTCCCTCGGAAAGAAAATTGAGAAGATTCTTGAAGGTCATCCAAATCAGGAAGTTTACTTAAGAGCTGACAAGAATGTTTCTTATGGCGCTGTTGTAAAAATAATGTCCGAGATCAAGGGCGCTGGTGTAGAAAAACTTGGCATGGTTACAGAGCCTTTTGAAGGTAAGACAGACGGACAAAATAAGTGACAATATGAAAGAACCCTTTCAAGTTTCCGGATATTTGGTTCGGGGAAACGGCATACCTCCTAAAACACTGGTTTTAACCTTTGGGGTTTCCTTCCTGTGTCATGCCGTTTTAATAGGAGCCATGTTTTTTCTGCCTGAATACAAAAAACCAATGGGGAATCCCTTTCCGTCCGCAATAAATGTGAGCCTTGTTTCATTTTCCGCAGGACCCCCCGCAGGAGAAATTCCTGTTGCCGGAGATGCCGCTGCTGAGGCTGAAAAGGCCGGGTTGAAAAAGGAAGCGCCGGTAATAAAAGTTGATAAAGCGGAAAAAATATCGAAACCCGCTATAAAAGAGGAAAAAATCAAAAAGACTGTCTCTTTGAGTCCAAAAAAAATACCGGAAAAAAAAGTTGAAACTTCAAAGTTAATAAATAATGCCATTAAAAATATAGAAAAAAAAATAGATGAATCGAGATCAGTAACAGTTGCAAGCGCTATAAACAGGTTAAAAAATCAGGTTGAAAGATCCGGTAACATAAAAACCTCCGGTGTTCCGGGAGGCGGCATAAAAACAAATGCGCCGGCCGGCATACCGGGCGGGTTTGGAACCGGGGGTGGAACAGGAGGAGCTGCCGGTGTAATAGATATTTATAAGGCTGAGATTTATTACAGGATACAGCAGAACTGGGCATATTCCGAGCAACTCGGAGGAAGCAATTCTGAACAGATAGCTGTCCTTGTGATAAAAATCATGCCGGGAGGAGAGATAAGCGATATCTGGTTTGAGAGAAAATCGGGGAACCGTTTTCTTGATGAATCAGCATACAGGGCGGTACAAAAATCTAATCCTCTTCCCCCGATTCCTCAGGAATATAACAGGCCATATTACGAAGTAGGTCTTAGATTCGGAGCAGGCGGTCTTAGCCAGAAGTGATTTTCTTTAACATATAGTATAAATAAGGATATTTATAATGGTGGTTTTTCGGTATGTTATTTTTCTTGTCGCGATTTTTTTCTCATTTATTATTCCTTCAAACAGCTTTGCGGCATATGATTATATAGATATAAACAGCCCTTTTTTGCGGAAGATACCGATTGCGGTCCCGGTATTCGGAACAGACACAGCGAGTGAAAACAGTATGCAATTGTCAAAGAAAGCCTCTGACATGCTTTCCGGAATGCTCGATTTTACCGGATATTTCAAGATGCTGGACCGTGATAGTTTTATCGAAGATTCTGCGAAAATAAAACCGGATGCCTCGAATATATATTTTCCCAACTGGACTGCAGTTGGCGCAGAGCTCCTTGTATCCGGTAATATTCAGATAAAAGGAGGTGCTCTTGAAATAGAGCTCAGGCTGTTTGATACGATCAAGGCCAGTCAGCTTATCGGCAAGAAGTACAGTGCCGGCATGAATGACTTAAGGGATGTTATTAAGCGTTTTTCCGGCGAGATAATTTATTATCTTACCGGGAACAGGGGAGTATTTGACAGTAAGATAGCATTTGTTTCAAACGGAACCGGCAATAAGGAGATTTATATATGTGAATTTGACGGGTCCAATATCAGTCAGTTTACACGCAACAGGGCAATAACTGTTTTCCCGGCGTGGTCGTCGGATGGGCATTGGATTGCTTATACCTCGTATGTAAAAGGGAAACCAGACCTTTATATCGTGAATACCAGGGACAGAAGTACGTCTGTTGTTGCAAAGAGAGGAATAAATATAACACCGTCATGGGTGCCCGGGAAGTTTGAGCTTGCTGCAACCCTTTCATACTCAGGAGACCAGGATATTTATCTTCTGACGGGAACAGGTAAAGAGATAAAAAAGTTGACAAATGAGCGTGGAAGTGATGTATCTCCAACATGGTCTCCTGACGGGAAAAAGATGGCTTTTGTTTCCAGCAGGTCCGGAACCCCCCAAGTCTATGTACTGCATGTTGATACCGGGCATGTTGAAAGAATCACATTTTATGGACGGTATAACACCCAGCCAAGCTGGTCACCAAAAGGCGATAAGATAGCGTATTCAGGGATGAGCGGAGGAAAGCATAATATCTTCACAATAGGTCTTGACGGAAAGGATCCGGTTCAATTAACAAGCAATGCCGGAGATAATGAATCCCCTTCGTGGTCTCCGGATGGAAGCCTTATCGTATTCAGTTCAACACGAGAAGGTCCCTCAAGAATTTTTGTGATGACGGCCTTCGGAACTGATCAAAGGCGTTTGCTCGCCATTTCAGGGGAGCAGACAAGCCCGAAGTGGTCACCCGGATTCAACAATGAAAAACCATAATCTTAAATAAGGAGGTTTATAAAAATGAAAAAAAGTATTTGGGTTGTGTTGGTCCTTTTATTGGTAATTCCCGGCCTGTTATTTACCGCTTCCTGTGGAAAGAAGAGTCTTACTGCTGATATTGAGACCATGAAGGATAAGACTAAGGAAACACCTGCGTCTCCCTCGCGGTCTCAGGTTACAGCCCCGGCCCCTGTTGTTCAAAGGGCTCCTGAGCCTTTGAAAATTTCTGAAGAAGAGATGAGGGCAAGGGAGAAAGCCGCGGCCATGCAGGCGCTGATGAATGAGGATGTGTACTTTGATTATGACAGTGCCGCTCTTTCTCCTGCGGCTCAAGAAGTTCTGAGAAAGAAAGCAGTTGCACTTAATAAATATTCCAATATTTCAATAACGATAGAAGGTCATTGCGATGAGCGGGGAACCAATGAATATAACCTTGCACTTGGAGAAAGACGTGCTGAAAGTGCGAAAAAATTTCTCATCGATCTTGGCCTTGCTGCATCACGTTTCACAACAATCAGTTACGGCGAAGAAAAACCCGTTGATGCAGGCAGTAATGAAGAAGCCTGGTCAAAAAACAGAAGGGCTCACTTTGTATTGAAATAGTGTGCGCTGTTTTTGCACAAGGCTCACTTTCGGTTTAATAGTATTCCCAGAGAGCAGGCTTTGAACCGAAACAGCGAGCGCATTCCCCGTCCGCTCTGCGGCGGGGAGCTTCAATCCCCCTGCTCTCTGAACTGAAACAGCGGACATTTTATAGGGTTAACACCAATAATATTTAATCGTGATAATATGAAAAACAAACTTTTTATTATTTTGGTTTTAATATCTTTCTTCGGTTTTGGATGCGCTTTGCGTAAAGATGTTGATATTCTGAATAATCGCATCGGAGAATTAAGATTGCGTGCTGTAACAAGCGAGAATGAAATTGCCAAGCTCAAGGCCCAGGCTGATGAGATCAGGGTACGGGCTGATGAGATAAGCAGGGCAGGGGATGAAAAGGAAAAAAGCTTAAGGGGACAGAGCGCCGGACAGCGGGCTGAAATTGAGGCTCTGAAGGAAAATATCAGCGTCTTAAACGGGAGACTTGAGGAGATAGATCACCTGCTGAAACAAAGAATTAAAAGCGAGGAGGAATCCGACAGAAAGATTGACGGCAGGCTTGCCCGTATTGAAGAGGAATCCGGAACATACAGGACATACAAGGATCGTATTGCGCTGCTTGAACAGTATCTGAGCATTGAAGCAAAAGATAAAGCCGGAACTCCTGATTCGGCTGCTGCAAAAAAAGATGAACAAAAAAATATTGCCAAAGAAATTTCCGAAGATGAATTATATTCATCTGCATTACAGTCTTATAACAAGGGGAATTATACGACAGCCCGTGAAAAATTTCAGGAATTGATAACAAAATATCCTGAATCAGATAAAAAAGATAATTGCCAGTTCTGGATTGGTGAAACTTTTTATCAGGAAAAATGGTATGAAAAAGCAATTCTGGAATATCAGAAGGTAATAGAAAAGTATCCAAAAGGGAACAAAGTCCGGGCTGCTTTGTTAAAACAGGGGCTCTCTTTTTATAATATTGGTGATAAACAGAATGCGATCCTTGTTTTAAATGAACTTATACAAAAACATCCAAAATCAAATGAAGCCAAAATTGCCGCCAAGAAGCTGAAAGGATTTAAATAAGCTTGTATTTAACTCTTTAAAGAGCATAAGATGATAAAAATCATCGGCATAGACCCGGGCCTCTCATCTACAGGCGTTGGAATAGTAAGAGGTAGAGGTCTTAAAGTCCTGGAATACGCTTTTGGCAGCATCAATACATCAAGAAGTCATATCTTGCCTGAACGCCTCAATCTCATTTTCTCAAAACTAAACTCTCTTCTTGCGGATGAAAAGCCCGATCTTATGGTTATAGAGGATGTGTTTTCCCTTGAGAAATATCCCAAATCAGGAATAAATCTAGGTAAAGTAACCGGTGTTATTCTCCTTTCGGCTTGTCATGCAAATATTCCGGTGATTGAGGTTGCCGTGCGAGAGGTAAAGCATGTTTTGACTGGTAACGGAAATGCAAGCAAAGAACAGCTTGAGATGACAGTGCGGAGGTTCTTAAGCCTCTCAGATAGGATAAGACCCTATCATGCTTCAGATGCGATTGCTCTGGCTCTTTTGGGGTTATTCAGGTATAAAAAAAATGCGGTTTAAGATGTCCTGTTTATAAACCGCAGAACATCGAATTTTGAAATACGAAGTACGATATACGAACGACGGAAAAAATCGGAGAAGAACTTAATGATAGGTTATCTGGAGGGGAAGCTGTTAAAAAAGGAGAGCGAGCGAATCCTTCTGCTCGTAGATCATACCGGGTACGAAATAATGCTTCCGCCAATAGTCATGGAGACATTGAGTACAAAATCGGTTGGGGATGTAGCATCCTTTTATATCTATTTCCATCAGTCGGAAAGACAGCCAAAACCTGTATTGATAGGTTTTAATCTTGAAATCGAAAAAGAATTCTTTCAGAATTTCATTTCTGTAGAAGATATTGGTCCCATGAAAGCTGTAAAGGCTCTGAATATTCCGGTCCGCGATATTGCTGTTGCAATTGAATCGAAGGATTTTGCGAGGCTGATGCAGTTGAAGGGAATCGGAAGCAGGACGGCGCATAAAATCGTAGCCACGCTTGAAGGGAAGATGGATAAATATACCCTTATCAGGAAAACCGATCACAAACAGCAGTCTCCTGCAATTAAAGACCCGGCTCAGCAGGTGATTGAAGTGCTTGTAACCCAGCTTGGTTACAAACCTTTTGATGCCAGGAAGCTGGTTGCCGAAGCAATGTCCCGAAACAACTCTATCACAACACCCGAGGAGTTGTTCGAAGAAGTCTATCGTGGAGAGAATGCCTTATGACTGATGATATCCTGACATATACCTCCGGGAAAAATGAAATACTTTCAGGTTCATCTCTTTCTATCGACGAGGAGCCTGAAATACTCTCTCTGCGTCCGGGATCCATATCCGATTACATTGGCCAGAGCGAAGTGGTTGAAACTCTAAAAATAGCAATTGAAGCCGCAAAGCTACGAAGTGAACCAATAGACCATGTTCTTTTTCATGGGCCTCCGGGCCTTGGGAAAACTACTCTCGCACATATTATTGCCAATGAAACCGGCGCAAGCCTGACTGTTACTTCCGGTCCGGCTCTGGAAAAAGGAGGAGATCTTATCGGAATCCTCACTCATCTGGAGGAAGGGGACATCCTGTTTATAGATGAGATTCACCGCACTCCCAAGGTGGTTGAAGAGTTTCTTTATCCGGCCATGGAAGATTTTGCCATTGATTTCGTATTTGACAAGGGTGTTAATGCCAGAAGCCACAGATATCGTCTTAAGCGATTTGTCCTTATCGGCGCCACCACGAGGGTTGGACTGCTGTCCGCTCCTTTAAGAGAACGTTTTGGTATTTTCAGAACTCTTGATTTTTACAGTGAACCGGAGCTGGTTGAAATTGCAAGAAGGTCTGCAAAGCTGCTGAAAATCAAAGTCGGAGAAGATGGCGCCTCTGAGTTGTCGAGGCGTTCACGGGGCACCCCGAGAATTGTTAACAGGCTTTTAAAGCGCGTAAGAGATTATGCCCAGGTAAGGGGGGACGGAGTAATAAATAAAAATACGGTAAAGGAAGCTCTCGCTCTTGAAGGAGTTGATAATAAAGGTCTTACAAATCTTGACCGCAGGTATATCAGAACAATTATAGATTTTTACAAGGGGGGACCTGTTGGCATTGAGGCAATAGCAGCAACTCTGCAGGAGGAGTCGGATACCCTTGTGGATGTTGTGGAACCGTTTCTTCTTAAGATAGGTTTTATTGTCAGGACATCCTCAGGCAGAAAGGCCTCTGAGGAAGCATACCGGCATCTTGGATATCATGTCAGAAACGGAAGGCAATAACCGCTGATAATAAAAAGTCTCAAAGTATTTAAAACAGATTTTTTTAAGTTGAAGGAATTCCAGTGGGATATTTTTCGATAAAGCTTGATAAGGCAGTACCCTTTGCTGCATCCCTGCTGAAATCAAAAAGAAAATACCACACTATTATACTGCTGGGTGATGACGGAAAGGTCAAACATATAAGAATAATAAGAGGGATGATAATTACTCTTTTACTGGTCCAGATAGTGATATTGTGTTCAGGTGTTTATTTTTTTTCTTCAGGAATGAGGTTCGTGGAAGATAAGAGGGTTATGGAGAATGAGCTGATTATTGCACAAAAAAAATATCTGACCATAAGAGATGAAAAAGACATGCTGATGGCGCGGCTGGTTCTTGCAGAGTCTGAGGTTAATAAGGAGACAGGCGGTGCCCGGGTATCAAAAACGGCAGAGACATCAGCAAGTGCTTCTGCTGTTCAACTGCCCCCGACTCCTGTAAATAGCGGCAGGATTTCAGTTGATGATATTAATGTTTTCCATGAAGCAGGAGCAAAAAGGCTGAAAATAAAGTTTGACATAAAAAACAACCAAAATTCAAGGCAGGTATCGGGATATTCTTTTGTTATATTAAAGGAGAATGAGATTGGTGAGGCTGGATGGCTGACCATTCCGTTTGTTTCACTTGATTCAAAAAGACCGGCCGCTGTTAATAAAGGACGATATTTTTCAACATCAAAAATTACCACGGTAAATCTGGCGACAAATATCAGATCTGTTCCGCTGCGATTCAAACTTGCTACTGTTCTTTTATATTCAGTTTCCGGCGAATTGCTTCTGGAAAAAAACTTTCCTGTTATTGTTAAATAGTGTACATCCGTAAACAAATTAAAAACACTATGGTATTTCCGGATGGAAACTAAATAAGTTTTACGTATCTGTTACAGAACCTGGCTGTTTTTCTTCGTTTGTTAAAGGAGATATAATAGTGAGCAAAAAGTCAGACATATCAATTATTGATGCAGGACTTAAGATAAAAGGGGTTTTTTCCTATAAAGGGAAGCTGATTGTAAATGGTATGATTGAAGGGAATATAACCGGAGAAAATCTTATAATCGCTGAAGGCGGTGTTGTTGTTGCAAATGTTAATGTGCATTCCGTGTCTGTCGGGGGAAAATTTGAAGGTGAATTAACCGCTCTGAATGAGGTTGTAATATTGCCAACGGGAATTTGTTCAGGAAAGTTTTTATGCAAAAGCCTTGTTGTAGAAGAGGGTGGACTGATAAACGGCGATGTTAAATGTGCCAGCGGGATCGGGCTTCCACAATCTGTCTTTGTATGAGTCCGTCAAAATCTATCGGCTTCTTAAAAAGCTATATGCGAACGGATTTGAGATTTTTAAGTTCTGCTTTAATTATATAAAAATATTTTGAAAAATCGGCTCTTACATTTTTGAAATTTTCAAACGTAATATCGGAAAAAGAAAGATTGAGGCTTTTTTTTAATATATCAAATAGTTCAAGATAATTGAGAAGAATCCTTTCCTCCCACTCAAGGCCAAGCAAAGAGGCGTATTCCGTGATTTCTTCCTTGGTGCCTTCTATCTCAAGGAAATCACCGTAAGGCATTTTATCTATACAAAAATAAATGCTTCCCAACACGAGTGTTTCACGCCATTTTTCATATATCTGTTCTTGAATAAAACCAAGGGATTCAAGTATTCTGATAGCAGTAGAGAAATCGCTGACTTCAATCTCAAGTTCCCTTAACATCTTGAAACGGCTGTCAGTATAAGGAGGCTGGGATTTGAAGGTGAGTATGGTTTTTGAGTCTTTGCGAAGCCTTAGCAATGATTTGTTTTTGATAAGATTTTTATCCTTATCTTCGAACCTGATATTGGTTTCAAAAGTATTACCACCTGAAATGGCTCCAAGGGAGATGAGCTTTTCGCGCAGCACGACAGGATCAGTGATAAAGAATTTTACTTCCGTTTCAATATGTTCCATCTTAGCTGTCATCACTTTAATTTTATAATTATGTTGTTTTAAAGATTAGCTTTATGATAACAGTATTGAAGCAGTAAATACAATAAATTTCATGGAGCTCAGCCTGAAGCGGACCGCTCACGAATAGCCGGATCCGATTCATTTGGATTTTATATAAATGTTAATTAAAGCCCTTGCTGCATAATGTTTTACTGAATATTATTAATTTCTCTTGACAGAGGCATCTAATTTATTTAGAAAGCTCTGATTGATAAAAAACAGGAGTTGAAGCTGTGAAAAAATATACAATTAGTGCAAAAGAGATTGATATAAAAGAAAAATGGGTAATTGTTGATGCAAATGGAGCCATTCTTGGAAGGCTTGCATCCAATGTAGCTTCCCGGTTGAGGGGTAAAAATAATCCTTTGTTTACACCTCACGTAGATACGGGGGAAAGCGTTATTGTTATTAATGCTGATAAGATTACTCTTACCGGCAATAAGCTTGAGCAAAAACGCTATTACAGACACAGTGGCTATACAGGCGGACTTAAAGAGATTACCGCCAAAAAGCTTTTTGAGACAAAGCCGGAAGATATTATCCGGTTTGCTGTCAAAGGGATGTTACCAAAAAACAAACTTGGGGCAAAGCTATATAAAAAGCTGAAAGTTTATGCCGGTGAAAAACATCCTCATGAAGCCCAGAGACCCGAAGCTATACAGATCTAATTATTATAATTTTGATAAATTTGTGATTACCGAGGAATTATATGGATAAACAGAACTTGTTTTACGCTACTGGAAGACGGAAAAGCGCTATTGCTAGAGCCTGGCTAAAACCTGGAACAGGGCAATTTATAATTAATGAACAGCCTGTAGAAAAATATTTCAAAGTCGAATCCTCAAGAGTTGATTTAATAAAACCCTTTGCAATTACCAATACACTTGGCACATTTGATGTTAAAGTCCGTGTAATTGGCGGAGGAATTTCGGGGCAGGCAGGTGCTGTAAGGCTTGGAATTACAAGAGCACTTCTTATAGTTAATCCTGACTTTAGACAAGTCCTGAAAAAGGCTGGTTTTGTCAGACGCGACCCTAGATCAAAGGAAAGAAAGAAATATGGTCAGCGGGGTGCAAGAGCAAGATACCAGTTCTCAAAACGATAGAAATTATCCCGGTTTTCATACCGGCTATAATACAGATTACAAAAGGGAAAAGCTTTATAGCTTTTCCCTTTTGTTTTGAGACCATTACGTAAAGCCCCATTTTGCTCGATTATTATAAAGATTGGTTTCCGATCTCTGGTTTTTTTCTTTTAACCAGAAACCAAAAACAATAAACTAGGAACCTTATTTTCAAGTACTGACTTCAGCCTTCAGCCCTATGTCTTTCATACTCCTGCCTTGCTTCTTCGTATAAAAGATTTTCGCTATAGATATTTCTGGGGGAAAAGTGGAAGATTGTAAATTGTTTTGCTTTTGCTTTGGCAGCAATATACCCGGCCTGAGTTGCTGTAAGATGAAATTTTCTTTCAGCAAGTGCCCTGTCTTTATCAAGAAAACTTGCTTCAATAAAAAGATGGTCTGATTCGTTGGCAAATTCAATGATTTGATCCAGATTTGATTTGCTGCAGGCGGCATCAACAATATAGGTGATTTTCTGTCCCTGTGTAATAACGGCAATTTTATCGGCAAGTTCTCCCAGAATAAATTTATGGGTAAATGTTTTACCGCTTCCGGTGCGTACCTCAAATTGTGAATCAGGACCCTGCTGGTTGAACAGAGCCTCCTTAAATTTTCTCAGCCAGGGTCCGATTTCAAGTCCTAAAGACGCTACCTTATCCTTTAGTATATTGACATGAAAGCGTTCTTTCAATGAAAAACCGAGGCAGGGTATTCCATGGTCAAGAATTATGGTTGAAACTGTGAGGCCGGGTTCTTCGTGCAGTAACCCATTGAAGGGAATTGTTATTATTTCAGGATCAGGAAAAAACTTACAGGCGCATCTGTATATTTTTGTTACTATCTCGTTTGTATTTATTTCTGTTGCATAAAGGGCCAGTTGCTGGCAGTAATTTTCAACAAGATTCCAAGTATATCCTGCAAGCTTGCCTTCAATATTTTTTAAAAAGCCTTTCGGCCCATACAGGTAAAGATTCTTGCTGCGTCCGAGAAAAAGTCTAAGCAGCCTGTCAAAACCTGAAAAATGGTCCATGTGAGTATGTGAAATAAAAACATGACTTATTTTCAGGATGTCTCTTGGAGAAAGGGAATGGATATCACCAAGATCGAATAAAAATGCTCTCTTTTCAAAAAGGAAGGGTATAAATAAACACGGGTCTTCAAAAGGGCCGTTTACTGTCCTTGGATGGAAAGATGGGCGCATTTATGCCGGAAGAAATTTCATAACCTGTCTGTTAATACAAACGTATATATCTTCATCCGATCCGAAAATCTCAATAATATCTTTATGTTTTATCAGTTGTTCAATAACAAAAGCAGTAACATACAAAGATACAACATTGGGTTGAGATACCAGGTTCCTGAAAGGAGCTATGGTATAATCAATATCAAAATCTTCGGAACGGCTTAATTTTTCAAGGCAGTTGCGAATCTGCTCTTCCGTGCTGTTCTTGTTGGTCGTTTCAATGAGACTGTTTTCGATGAGTTTCATCGCTATGGAGTTTGAAAGAGGTTCCAGGCAATCTTTTATGCCGTGTATTGCCTGCCTTCGTGCATATTCTTTCGATGATTCTATTTTTGATAATATACTTGCTTCTCTGGTACTTGGCCGAAAGACCTTAGCCATTATATTCCGCCTTTTTGGTTTGTATTGGGTTTAAAATATCGTTGTTGTTAAAAAACTCAAATAAAAATAAAGATAGAATCAGGATATATTCAGCCGGTAATAATAATTGCTGGCCAATTGGATTGCAAGGAAAATCTAAACATCTTCAATAATGGCCTGAATGGTTTTATTGCCGTTCCAGCGGTTCCATCTTAATCGAAATAACATTGTTTCAAAGAAATTGTTTTCTGATAAATACGGGCCGGTATTAAAGTATATGGCATTCAGAACCCTGCTTTCTTTACAGGACATCTGGCTTAATGCCATTTTCCTGTGATTTCCTCCCACAAATTCAGAAGATAGGACCTTAATGTTACGCGAAAGAAAAAGAGGTTCAGGATTCCCTGTCCCGAAGGGTTTTAAAGATTCAATCTCATCTATGAATTCATCATTAATATCATCAAATCCGATCTCGCAATCAATGTCTGTTAAAGGTAATGAATCTTTCATTCCTGCAGTTGCTGCAACCGTTCTTTCGAATTTCTCCCGGAATAAGTCAAAATTTTGAATTTTTATTTTAATGCCGGCTGCCATGGAATGACCGCCGAAAGTATCAAGCAGTTCTGAACATGCAATTAGCCCTTCATATAGATTAAATCCGGGAATGCTTCTGGCCGATCCTTTGGCAAAACCATCTTTCTGTGAAAAAAGGACAACAGGCCGGTTAAACTTTTCAACCATCCTGGAAGCAACGATACCAAGAATTCCTTCATGCCAGCCATCGTGAGACAGGACAATAGATCGATTATTAAGAATTTCAGGGTTGTTGTTTACATATTCAATGATGTATTCATAAATCTTTTTTTCAATATTTTGCCTGCTTGAATTCATCAGGTTCATTCGCTGGGCAATACGGCCTGCAGTATCAGGGTTATCGGTTAATAAGAGTTCAACAGCATCCTTCGCATGATCTACTCTTCCGAGCGCATTTATTCTGGGAGCGAGTCTGAATGCAATGTCTTCTGAATCTATCGGATACTTGTTCGAGCCTCCTGCCTTTATCAAAGCGCTGATTCCGATTCGGTTGCCGGTGTTTATAAGGTCAAGGCCTGTTTTAGCAAAAATTCTGTTTTCTCCGACAAGAGGCACCATGTCAGCGATTGTTCCAAGGGCAATCAGATCACAAAGATTTTTAAGGTTGGGCTCCGGACGGCCGTTCCAGAAATTCATGTCCCGGAGAAATTTCCGCAGAGCCATAATAAGATAAAAAGAAACACCCACACCGGCGAGGTCTTCAAGACCCGAATTGCAGTCATCTCGCTTGGGGCTGATTAATGCTGTTGCTTCGGGAAGTTCTTCGGGGACTATATGATGATCCGTTATTACAATATCTATACCTGCATCGCGGGCGGCTTTCACGGCTTCATGGCTGCTTGAGCCGCAATCGACGGTTATAATCAGGTCTATTTTACCCGGTATGGCAATCTCGAAAATATGGGTTTTCTGGATGCTGTATCCTTCCTTTGTTCTGTGGGGAATGTAATATGAGACATCAGCACCCGTATGCCTGAAAAATTCCATAAGAATAGCGGTTGATGTCACCCCGTCCACATCGTAATCGCCGAATACAAGAATCTTCTCATGGTTTATTATAGCGGCATAAATTCTTCTTACAGCTTTTTCCATGTCTATTATTGAAAAGGGATGTCTTATGTTGTCGAGTGAAATATTAAGAAAATCGTGGATGTCTTTCGGGGAAACAATTCCGCGGTTAACAAGTATTGATGCAAAATAAAAGCTGCAATTAATTGTTTTACATACGTTTTCTATAATCTTTGAATCGGGTTTAGGAATGTGCCAATTTCTTTTCATTAAAAAAACATATACCCCATTATTGAAATACGGGCAATATGAAATATAACAGTTGTCAGAATAATGTTCCGAATTGAGCGATTCATTAGAATATCGAATATCGCGCATCGAATTTTAAAGTATGATGTCAGTCGATCTGCGGCAGGAAATGGTAAAATTATCCATAAAAAGATTGTTATTCATGCATGAAATATCTTATATTCACTTCCGAGCTGGCTCAAATTACAATTTGAGAGCTTTGAATAACTGGTTATTGTCATGTCGGAGTATGGGTATGCATTCATACCGCATGAAATTTATTATGAGACTTCGATTACGACCCCCGACAGACTACAAAAGATTCTACAGGCGGATACTGTAAAAGGCTTCGTGACAGTTTATCCATGGGGGCTGTTCGGATTTAATGGATGCGGATATGCCGCCGTTGACGGAGGGTTTGGCTGGATTCATGCGGAATGCATGCGTGCCCATACTCGACATGAAAACAGTTAAGATGTTATGCAAAGGTCTCAATTTACTGTTTGCGATTTTGGTAACTTTTCAAAAATATTCATCAAGAGAGGTTCAGAGACATTATGAAAAAAAAGGTAATTAATTCTAAGGCTTTTCCTGAAAAACAGACTTCTGTATCGCCGGACGGAGAGGTATTCAAATTACCGCGGGAAGCCGATTATGAAAAAGAAAACAGCCGTTTAAAAAAACTTGTCAAAAAGCAGCGTTTGAAAGGCAGGGAGATTGTAGTTGTTATGGGCGTAGGCTTTGTAGGCGCTGTCATGGCAGGTGTTGTTGCTGATTCCGAAGATAAAAAAAGCGGCAAGTCCAAATATTTTGTTATCGGCATGCAACGGCCTTCAACAAGATCATTCTGGAAGATTCCCTATATGAATCGCGGGATTTCACCGGTTGAAGCTGAAGATCCCGAAGTGGCGCCCATGATCGCAAGGTGCGTGAATGAAAAGAAAACCCTGTCAGCTACTTTCACATATGATGCCCTGTCTCTTGCCGATGTGGTTGTTGTGGATGTCCAGTGTGATTATCACAAGGAAACATTCGGGAATTGCCGCGAGGGATATGCCGATATTGCAGCGCTTGAAGAGAGCCTGAAAGTCATTGGCGAGAAAATTGAACCGGATTGCCTCATTCTGATTGAAACAACGGTGCCTCCCGGAACCACCGAATATGTAGCCTATCCAATAATTAAAAAGGCCTTTGAAAAAAGAGGTCTCAAGAATGCAGAGCCCTTGTTGTCACATTCTTTTGAGCGGGTCATGCCTGGCCGCAATTATGTGGCTTCAGTAAGGGATTTCTGGCGGGTATGCAGCGGAATTAATGTGACGGCGCGTGAGCGCGTTACAAAGTTCCTTAAAGATGTAATCAATGTGGAAAAATTTCCCCTGACAATCCTTGAAAAGCCCATTGAAAGTGAAACCTGCAAGATCGTGGAGAACTCCTACAGGGCAACCCTCCTTGCTTTTATGGACGAGTGGAGTGTGTTTGCGGAAAGAAACGGAGTGGATCTGACCAAGGTGATTGAAGCAATCAAAGTCCGGCCGACCCACTCAAACATAATTTTCCCGGGCCCCGGTATTGGAGGATACTGCCTGCCCAAGGACGGAGGACTTGGTGTCTGGGCTTATCATACTCTTATGGGTTTTGAAGATGACATATTTAAAATCACACCGCTTGCAATTGACATCAATGATACCCGTTCTCTGAGAGCCGTTCAGCTCGCGCGCGATGCCCTGCGTAACATGGGAAAAATTGTAGCGGCATCAAAAGTTACCTTGCTTGGGGTTTCTTACAGGCAGGATGTGGGGGATACCCGTTACAGCGGGTCGGAAATAATGGTACGGAAACTGGCGGAAATGGGTGCGGAAATAAGGGCGCATGATCCGTATGTCAAACACTGGTGGGAGCTTGAGAAACAAGACATCTATCCTGCATCCGGACATTCATGGGCAAGGTTTTTCAGAAACCAGGAAAATTTAACTGAGCTTTGCATGAGTAAAAATTTAACAGGTGCGCTCAAAGGATCGGATGCGGTTATACTTGCGGTCAGGCATAAGGAGTATCTTTCTCTGGTACCCGATGATGTAGTAAAAATGGCAGGAAAACCTCTTGCGGTTATAGACTGCTTCGGCATTTTAAACGACGATGACATCCGCCGATATTTTGAACTCGGCTGCGAGGTAAAGGGGCTGGGCAGGGGGCATATACAAAGGATCAAGGAAAAGGTGAAGAGGCGTGAGGCTTAAGGCTCGAGGCGAAAGCCGAATATCGAAGATCGAACATCGAATATCGAAGAAAAGTGATCAGTGATCAGCAATCAGGGACCAATGAACAGAGATCATGGGATCGAATATTGGACATCGAATAAGAGCAATAGTTCCCGGTTCCTGGTTTCTGGTTCGATTGAAGATTACCACTTTGCATAATGCTCTTCCGTAAAACCGGCAGCATTTTTCAATTCCCACATTTCCATGCCATTTGACAATATCCCCTCAAATCGTCCGAACGGCTGGTGAAATTTGCTTGCTATGACGCCAATATTTATATTAGCTGCCCTCTCTCCTTCAGGAGAAAAAATAAGATTTATCTTCCCGTCGTTT
>JAWOHP010000156.1:0-3668 GCA_046485065.1 Desulfobacterales bacterium
GCCATAATGGATGTGAGAATTATAATGAGCCGCTAATGAAAAAGTTCAAGAAGCGCATCGTTTTGATGTTGAATAAAGGGAAATGATGATGTATGAACTTGTAATAGCAATATAGACAGACGGCTTTTTAGACGGCTTTTAACGTCCTTAAACGGCTTTTGATGGGCAAAAAGTTCAATAAAATCAGGTGGAATACGCTCTTTATTGCCCTCTCACGCCGGTAACACGGGTTCGAATCCCGTTGGGACCACCAAAGAATACAGCAGGTTATCTATTTGGGGGGCGTGTCAGGGATGATATCAAAAATTAAACTTAGAATCCGCCCCCTGTTTTCCGATCAAAAATTCCGATTCTTATTGTTATTTGTATCCGATATGACCTAGTGATACGTAACCTCTTTGATTTATATTTTGATTTAAAAAATATTTGCCACATAATAGCTTGCGAATTCATACATACGGTGATTAAAAAGCCCGGATAAGAAAAAGCCGCCGGGCTATCAGTCGCTGTTGCGGTTTAATATATAAAGCACTTCGTCAAATTTCAAAATACACATTTATATGAAAAAGGTTTTGTTATGAAACAATGGAAATGTACTGTCTGCGGATACATTCATACAGGCGATGAGCCGCCCGATAAATGCCCGGTATGCGGCGCCGACAAGTCAATGTTTGTTGAGGTAACCAATTCAGAAGCTGTTCCTGAAACAACAACAGTAG
Source organism: Desulfobacterales bacterium (assembly GCA_046485065.1). GTDB lineage: Bacteria > Desulfobacterota > Desulfobacteria > Desulfobacterales > RPRI01 > RPRI01. The sequence continues at coordinate 720 of JAWOHP010000156.1, forward strand.
CGGGTGAAAAAGATATTCAGGCAAAATCGCCTGAAATTTCATTTATCGCCGGACTTATTCATAAATTTCATGCCCATCCAATAACGGTGCACACACCGAACGGAGTTCTTCCAGTAACCGTCTTCTTCCTTGCCATAGCCATGCTGTTTAAATCAGACAGTTTTGCAACAGCAGCATTTTATAATCTGGCTGTTGTGCTTTTAGTAATGCCTGTTGTTCTTTTTACGGGCTATTTTGAGTGGAGCACAAGATACCAGGGTTCAAAAAGCGTCCTTTTTATAACAAAAATTACCTGCGGCATTGCGGTACTTATATTAGCTCTGATTTTATTCGCCTGGCGTGTCATTGATCCGGATATTTCAAACAGTCCTGGCAGACACATGTTTTTCATTCTCCATCTCGTAATGCTTGCTGCGGCGGGAATCGCCGGCCATCTTGGCGGAAAGCTGGTTTTTAAGGACTGATTGAACCTCTACGCCGAAAGATCTTTGCATAACATCCGATCAGAATTACTTCGACAACATGCCTTAAACATGAAACAGGAGGTGATTTGATTATGGGAAAGGAACAGTTCTGGAGAAAGTCCTATGATGCAGGTCTTGAAGATATTGATCCTAAACGGTGGGACACTTCGTATGTGGATGTTATTAAACCTGCATTTCAAAAATTTCCCGACAAGGCGGTATTTTCCTATTTCGGTATTGAAGTGACCTTTGCACAGCTCGACATTTATGCGAACAAATTCGCAAACATGCTGATTCAAAACGGGCTTAAAAAAGGTGATGTTGTCGGAATAAACCTTCCGAATATTCCCGAATATGTAATAGCATGGCTGGGAACACTAAAAGCCGGATGTGTTGTTTCAGGTGTTTCGCCCCTCCTTTCTCCGGAGGAGATGCAATACCAGCTCAGTGACTCGAAAGCAAAAGGCCTTGTTACGCTCGATGCCATATTTGCCGGAAGACTCTTAAAAATTGAGTCTAATCTTCCTGATCTAAAAGTTGTGGTTGCGGCGAGTGTCGGAGGTTTTCTTCCCGCCATAAAAAGAATACTGGGTCAGATGCTGAAAAAAATTCCCAAGGGCGATGTGACCCCACTTAAAGGGAAACAAGTATATATGTTTAAGGATGTAATAAAAACGGACAAATTTTCGGCAAAAGATCCGAATGTTAAAATTACTCCTGATGATATTTCATACCTGCAGTATACCGGCGGGACAACAGGAGCGCCCAAGGGTGCAATGTTAAGTCACCGGAATGCAGTTTCGGATATGATAATAGCAACAGCATGGATGGGATGGGAACCGGGAAAGGGGCTTGCGCTGTCAGGATTCCCTTTTTTTCATATGGCCGGTCTTTTCTTCAATTTGACCTGCATATACGTCGGATGGACACAGGTTCTTGTACCGAATCCAAGAGATACCGATTACATCTGCGCCCAGATGGAAAAATATAAACCGACCACGATTGTTAACGTTCCGTCCCTGTATCAGCTTCTTATGACCAGCCCGAAATTCAGGGCGCTCGATTTTTCCGGTATTGAAATATTCATGAGCGGAGCCGCCCCTTTTCCGGAGGAATCACAGAAAGAATTTGAAGAAATCGCTGGGAAAGGCAAATTGCTTGAAGTCTATGGTATGACCGAAACTTCTCCATTGACAACAATGAATCCGTTTAAAGGGAAAAAGAAACTTGGTTCAATTGGGCTGCCTTTATTAAATACGGATATAAAGCTGTTGGATACGGATACCGGCAAAGAGGTTGCACTTGGTGAACCGGGAGAAATATGCGTAAAAGGCCCCCAGGTAATGATCGGCTATTTTAACAGACCTGATGAAACGAAAAAGACGATCGATGCTGATGGATATATGCATACCGGGGATGTTGCTGTCCAGGGTGAAGACGGATATCTGAAAATAGTGGACAGAACTAAAGACATGTTAATTGTAGGCGGATTCAAGGTCTTTTCGAAGAAAGTTGAAGAGATTCTGACGGAACATCCGGCGATAGAAATGATTGCTACAATCGGAGTACCTAATCCTGAACGCCCCGGTTCTGAGCTTGTTAAGGCTTTTGTAATGCTTGCAAAGGAATATCAGGACAAGGACAAAAATGAGATAGAAAAAGATATATTAAGATTTGCAAAAGAGAAGCTTGCCCCCTACGAGGTTCCGAAAATAATCGAGATAAGAAAAGAACTTCCGCTTACATCGGTCGGAAAGCTTGATAAAAAAGTTCTTCGCGCGGAAGCAAAAAAATAAAATATTATAAGATGAATATATAATCATTTTATTCGGTAAATGAATAAATATATCTTGACTTCATCAATTGAACCTACTATCTAAACTTCCGGCGAGTTCTTCATAAACTGGTTTAAGTATATCGGCTTCAGGAAACAAACCTGTCCCGCAATAATCCGGCATAGTGGGAAAAACATCATGCATGCGATCGAATCCAAAGTAGATATTCATTCAGAAGATTACAAGAAAAATTATGCTGCCATGGAAGCGCTGGTTGAAGACCTCCGACGTGAAATGAAACGGGCCCGGGATGAGCGATCGAGGAAAGCGCTCGACCGCCTGATTGAATCTGGCAAACTTTCAGCGCAAAAAAAACTCGACCTGCTTCTCGATAAAAACACTCCTTTTCTGGAAATCGCTCCGCTTGCCGGGAAAGACATGTATGACGGAAAAGTCCATGCCGCCGGGCTCCGGGCAGGAATAGGCGTTGTTTCCGGAAAAGAGGTAGTGGTGAGTATAAATGATGCCACTATAAAGGGCGGGTCGGCATATCCCATTTCCGCAAAAAAAACACTTCGCCTGCAGACCATTGCAATGGAAAACCGCTTGCCCAGCGTAAGCCTCGTTGATTCGGCCGGAGCCTATCTCCCCCTCCAGTCTCAAATTTTTCCTGATATCGACGGAGGAGGAAGGGTTTTTTACAATCAGGC
>JAWOHP010000016.1:0-6007 GCA_046485065.1 Desulfobacterales bacterium
CCATGGGAAACTCCTTAATCTGGGGCAAAGTATTTGAAAGGGCTTGAAATACTCTATTAAAAATCATAGAATGTGTCAAGAATTAAAGATGTTATTGTTATTTTTAATGTTTTCTTAAGCGGATGGAATCGTGGATTTGTTCAACAGGCTGATTCATGATTTAAGATCGGGATCGGGCAGAAGGGAAATATTGGTTGGAGTTGAAATTGTTTCTCGGGGATGATCAGAGTGATTTTTAACTTGATTGGTAACGATAGATGAAATATAAAAATATGCACGCGGGGGAGAGATAATTTTTAACCTTGGGGTACTTTTGGGGTACTTTTTTTTAGTCATGGTTGCAACTATTGTAAATATTGCAATTATTGGATGGTGGATAACTTAATGATATTGATTGAAATTAAGGGGAAAGACCTGAATATCCGTTAGTTGCTGATTTTGGCTTGAACGGGTTCAACTCCCGCCGCCTCCACCATTTTGCAACCCAAACAAACTTTATGAAGTGTGAAAGCCCGCTAAACAGCGGGTTTTTTTATTGAACGGAGGTTCTATTTTGCTCGGCACCATTGTCAACACTGTTGCAATTCTTGCAGGATGTTTTATCGGAATTATTTTAAAGGGAGGAATCCCTCATAAATATAATGAAACGGTCATGCATGCGATAGCCCTTGCCGTAATCCTTATAGGCGTCAAGGGAGCTTTAAAATCGGATGACATTCTGCTTGTGATAATCAGTCTTGCAACAGGAAGTGTTATAGGGGAATTTTTAAAGATAGAGGATAGGATTGAAGCTCTGGGTAACTTTTTGCAGAAACTGTTCGCAAGAGCAGGTGACGGAATATCAAAAGGATTTGTAACATCGAGCCTTCTTTTCTGTGTAGGCTCTATGGCTATTGTCGGCTCTCTTGAAAGCGGACTCACGGGAAACCATCAGACTCTTTTTGCAAAGTCGATGCTTGATGGGATAGGTTCGATAATATTGACCTCAACGCTCGGCATAGGAGTATTTTTCTCAGCCGTCTCCGTCTTCTTATACCAGGGAGCCATAACCCTCACAGCTTCCTACGCGAAACAGTTCCTCGTTCCCGAGGTAATAAACCAGATGTCTTCTACAGGCGGACTCCTGATTGCTGCTATAGGAATCAACATGCTTGAAATAAAAAGGTTAAAGGTCGGGAACATGCTTCCGGCCATATTCATTCCGCTTTTATATTATATCTTTAAGCAGATTCTGACCCTCTTTTGATTACAAGGTATAAAAAACTATGCATTACGAAGGCAACATAATACGTCCCCCAAGTGAAGCCGACAGTATATTGCTGCAGGTGACGGTGGGATGCTCCAGGAACAAGTGTACATTCTGCGGAACATATACCGGCGAGCGATTCAGGATAAAACCGGACTCCATTATCCTAGAGGATATAGCTTTTGCCGCGATTTATTGCAGGCGACAGCGCAGGGTTTTCTTGTGCGATGGCGACGCTCTCATAATTCCGCAGAAGAGGCTTGTCAAAATACTTTCCGAAATTAAAAAACAGCTCCCCTGGGTGACAAGGGTTGGGGTGTATGCCAATGCCAAAAGTATCAATTTAAAATCATCCGATGAGCTGAGAGAATTAAAGGCGCTCGGGATCGGCATTGCCTACATGGGACTTGAAACAGGCGATGATGTCACTCTTAAGAATATAAACAAGGGAGCATCGTCTGAATATATGATAGCCATGGGGAAAAAGGCGAGGGAGGCCGGAATAAAGCTTTCAATAACGGTTCTTCTTGGTATAGCCGGCAGAGATCGTTCGATCATTCACGCAGAAGAAACGGGAAGAGTTCTTTCCGCAATAGACCCGGAATATGTTGGCGCCTTAAGCCTCATGCTGATACCCGGAACTCCTTTGTATAATGATTACAAGGCAGGTAAATTTACACTTATAGAACCGGATGAAATGTTGAAAGAACTGCGCGCCATGGTAAATTCCACTAACCTGACAAAGGGACAGTTTCACGCCAACCATGCCTCGAACTACCTTCCTATAAAGGCAAGACTTCCAAAAGACAAGGAGGCGACTATAAAGCTTATCGACATGGCTCTCGCGGGCGAGGTATCATTAAAGCCCGAATGGATGAGAGCTTTGTGACTTTTTGTGAAGCCGTTAAAATTCTTGCATACGGTAACGAAAAAGTGTAAATCGCCGAATGTTGAATATCGAATATCGAATATCGATATACGATGTACTATGTACGAATGACAGGAAAAACCCGACCATATACAGGAGAAAAGCAAATGACAGACAGGGCATCTGAAAGCCGCAATGACTTGGACCTTCTTTGCATAAACACGATTCGCTCGCTATCTATGGATGCAGTCCAGAAAGCTAATTCAGGGCATCCGGGCGCACCCATGGGTCTTGCTCCGGCGGCCTTTACCCTGTGGACCCGAATTTTGAAGCATAATCCCTCAAATCCCGAATGGTTCAACAGGGACAGGTTTGTTTTATCAGGAGGTCATGCCTCCATGCTTTTATACAGCATGCTTTATCTGACCGGATACGACCTATCGCTTGATGATATAAAGAATTTCAGACAGTGGGGAAGCAGAACTCCCGGACATCCAGAATACAGGCACACCCCGGGAGTTGAAACAACAACAGGTCCTCTCGGCCAGGGATTTGCAAACGGCGTTGGAATGGCGATGACGGAAAGGCATCTTGCCGCGTGTTACAACACTAAAGATCACGAAATAATCGATCACCACACATTTGTTGTCTGCGGCGACGGCGATCTCATGGAAGGAATCACGTCCGAAGCCGCATCCCTTGCAGGACATCTCGGTCTTTCAAAGCTGATCTGCATCTATGATGACAATAAGATTTCGATTGAGGGCAGCACAAACATAGCATTTACCGAGGATGTTGCCGCAAGATTCAAATCTTATAACTGGCAAGTTCTGAAAGTTGAAAACGGAAACAGTGTTGATGAAATTCTAAAAGCGCTCAAAAGAGCAAAGGCAGAAAAGAAAAAACCTTCCCTCATCATGCTGAGAACCCACATAGCATACGGTAGCCCCAACAAGCAGGATTCAGCGGAGGCGCACGGCGCTCCTCTCGGAGAAGAGGAGATCCGCCTTACAAAGATGAACTTAGGATGTCCGGCCGATTCGGCATTCTGTGTTTCGGATGAAGCTGTTAAATTATGCAGGGAATGTCTTGAAACAGGGAAAAAAGCCGAATCAAAATGGCTTAAGAAATTCAAGTCATATAAAAAGGAGTTCCCGGATCTTGCAGCAAAACTTACAGATGCAATCAACGGAAAATTGCCTGAAGAATGGGATGCCGGTCTCCCGGACTTTTCTGAAAAAGACGGAGCGATCGCAACGAGATCGGCATCCGGGAAAATCCTTAACGCCATAGCCGGAAAAGTAACAAACCTCATGGGCGGATCTGCGGATCTTGCACCCTCCAATAACACGATTATAAAAAATTCCTGCGATTTTCAGAAAGAAAGCTATCACTGCCGCAACATACGCTTCGGAGTAAGAGAGCACGCGATGGGCGCAATTCTGTCGGGAATGTCTCTTCACGGCGGGATTCGGCCCTTCGGCGGAACATTCCTTGTTTTTGCTGATTACATGCGTCCCTCGATACGACTTGCCGCGCTCATGAAACTTCCGGTCGTATACGTCTTTACCCACGACAGCATAGCGGTGGGTGAAGACGGCCCGACTCACCAGCCCGTCGAACATCTTTGCAGTCTGCGGGCCATCCCGGGACTGACCGTCATAAGGCCTGCCGATGCGAACGAAACAAAAGAGGCCTGGCGATATGCCATGATGAACACGGGGGGTCCAATAGCTCTTATTCTGAGCCGTCAGAATCTTCCCGTTATCGAAAGAACGGAGTCGAATAAGGCAAGCCTTCTCGAAAACGGAGCATACATTCTTTTTGATTCAGGTCAAAAGCCTTCCCTGATAATCATGGCAACAGGCTCGGAAGTTCATATCGCCCTTGAAGCGGCAAAATCCATTACAGCAAAAGGCGCTTCCGTCAGAGTTGTAAGCATGCCGAGCTGGGAGCTTTTCGAAAATACTTCAGTGGAATACAAAGAGAAGATCCTGCCCAATGAAATATCAACCCGCATATCAGTAGAAGCCGGAATCCCGATGGGATGGGAGCGTTATACGGGAGATAAGGGTGTAATTATCGGAATGGCAGGATTCGGGGCATCGGCTCCGGGCGGAATACTCATGAAAAATTATGGTTTCACCGCCGACAATATAGTGCAAAAGGCGTTGAATCTTTTGGAGCTGTAGCCGGAGGAATTTTTCCAAATGGATATAAAAATACTGACAACCACATTCGTTATGGTCTTTCTCGCAGAATTGGGTGATAAAACTCAGCTTGCCACATTCTGCCTCACGGCCGATTGCGACGATTCGAAACTTTCAGTGTTTCTGGGCTCAGCAGGCGCTCTGGTCCTCTCTTCGCTTATCGCCGTCCTCCTTGGGGCAGCTTTCAGCAAGTTCATTCCGGCAAACTATATCAAAATAGCCGCCGGTATTTTTTTTGTCGCCGTGGGTTTCTGGACTCTCTATTCCGCAATAAAAGTAGCGTAACAGCCGAATTTCGAATATCGAATTTCGAAATTGGAACCTGACACAGAGATCGCACAGAAGGGCCATTTTCGGGTGAAAATTATATGAGATTTTTAACGGCGTTTAACACTCCGCTGTAATCAGGCTCCTCTCCAATCTCTTTTACAATCTCGATATACCGGATCACACCTTTTTTATCCGCTACAAAAACGGCTCTCGCAAGAAGTCTCGATTCTTTCATCAGAACGCCATATGCCGTTCCGAAACCGGCTGTTTTATAATCCGAAAAGGTTATCACCTTTTCAACTCCGGCAGCCCCGCACCATCTTTTCTGCGCAAACGGCAGATCCATGCTGATTGTAATAATGACAACATCGGAACCGAGTCCTGCGGCTTCCTTGTTAAATCTTCTCGTCTCCATGTCGCACACCGGCGTATCAAGAGACGGAACTGATGATATAATGCAGACCTTGCCTGAAAATGATGAAAACTTTACCGGTTTCATGTCATTACCTGTCACTTCAAAATCGGGCGCTTTCTCACCGACCTTCAATGCATGACCGGCAAGCGTCACCGGATTCCCTCTCATTGTGACCAGTCCTGTTCTTTCTTCCATTTCATCCTCCAGAAATCCTCACACAAAGCCGCAAAGCTCACAAAGAAGAATATGAAAACTTTGCAGGCCACGTGAGTTTTTAATTTTTGTCTGTACTTGAACCCTTACCCACTTGAACCCTCGAATCCTCGACCCCTGCCGAAGGCCCGCTAATCTTTATGGCGGGAACCCTTTTTCTCATCGGGAACTGTGATCTTTCTTTTCTCAGGATTCTTATGCTGCCTGTAAAACATAGCTATATGCCCAATAATCCCGACGAGTTCACAATCGGCTTCTTTTTCTATCCCGGCTGATATCTCCTTTTTCATCTCCTTTTCCTTGAAATCGACAAACCTCACCTTTATAAGTTCATGCGTCTCAAGAGCTTCATTAACCGATTTCAAAAGAGATTCCGTTATCCCCTTCTGCCCGATAAAAACATACGGCTTAAGACCGTGCGCCAATCCTCTTAAATGCTGTTTCTGGAAACCTTTAAGTTTCTTCAAACGATCTCCTATAAAAAATTATGGTAAGCCCTTCTCAGATGTTTCTTTGAATCGCAAAGCAAACGCATTTCACTTGAACCCTTGAACCCTCGACCCCTTGAATCCTATATCACCAATACCTATAGAAATAATCCTTGTTGATTCTCCAACATTTATACGTAAAAATCAAACCCTATCGACGTATTCCATATTTTTTAAACTTGACGCGACTCTCACTTTCTCATACCATCCTGCGTCATAAATCCGATTTTTCGCTATTCATAAAGCGCTTCATTCGATAAGTGGAGTTTAAAATGACCAACATACTACTTATTATAA
>JAWOHP010000022.1:0-42382 GCA_046485065.1 Desulfobacterales bacterium
TATTAAAACCGGAGCGTTGATCAGTGATTTGTCCGGTATGACCTCATAGCCGGGAGGAAATCTGTCTTCAAAGTACATTTCTTGGAATCCCGAAAATTTAAGAGCATGCGCTGTTGAATCCAATACCGCGGTCTCTTTTGAAGAGATCATTCCGGATTTAACTGCAACAGCAAGCCCGGCGAGACATTCACCTCCATGAGTACATGCGATATGCCCATTGCGGTTTGCTGATATCTGCCAATCCATGATGGACTGTTCCTTTACCTCTACGAAAAAGATATTCTCTTTTCCTGCAAGTCGGTTGTAAGTATCGACAAGATGAATTACTCTCGGCATTGAAACGGGATTTCCTATCATTGCAGCCTGAGCAACGCTTGGCTTAACATTTACCGGAACAAATTTGCGCTTTTTTGCATCCGGTTGACTGTAGTAATTGAACACCGGGTTGGCGTGTTCTGATTGAACGCCGATTATTTTTGGTAAAACATCTATAATGCCTGTTTCGTAAAATTTTATAAATCCGTTTAATACTGCCGTGATGTTTCCTGCATTGCCTATCGGCACAATTACGACCTTATTTTCCATGTCATACTCAAAGTCCTGCGCAATCTCATAAGAATAAGATTCCTGACCGAGAATTCGCCATGCATTCTTTGAATTAAGAAGAGCAACATTGTATTTTTCGGATAAGTTTTCGACTATCTTCATGCAGTCGTCAAAAACGCCGGGTATTTCGAAAACAGACGCACCGCTCCCCAAAGGCTGGGAAAGCTGCTGGGGTGTAACTTTATTATATGGAAGCAAAACAGCAGACTTGATATCGGGTTCAAGATAGGAAGCATATAGAGCCGCTGACGCAGAAGTATCTCCTGTTGAAGCGCAGATTGCAAGGAGATCAGAAACAAGATTTTTTTGAACCAGATAATTGATATAGCTGAAAGCACTTGCCATTCCCCTGTCCTTGAATGATGCGCTGGGATTCTGGCCGTCATTTTTAAAGAAAAAATTCACACCGGCCTTTTTCTGGAGTGAATGATTGGCCTCTATAACCGGAGTGTGCCCCTCACCTAGGAATATTATCGAAGAAAGAGGGATAATCGGACCAATAAATTCGTGATAGCGGTATATCCCCTTCAGAGCAGGTATTTTTAACATGCGGCGGTAATCAAAAATTTTCCGCCATTTTTTCCCCGGTATTTTTTTCAAAAAGGCAAAATTCAAATCATGAATTAAGAGAACCGTACTGCAATCAGGGCAGGTATAAAGAAGCTTATCTATTGGGTATTCCCTGCTGCATCCGAGACAACGGTAAACCAGATCTCCTTTATGCTCCGGAATTATGTATGGCCTGATGTTTTTTGGGAATGATTCTGGTCTCATGGCAATATTCTTTCCAATCCTCCCATGTATGGCCTAAGATTTTCGGGAATAATAACTGAGCCATCTTCCTGTTGATAGTTTTCAAGAATGGCCGCAACCGTTCGCCCCACAGCCAGTCCCGATCCGTTTAAAGTATGAACAAGCTCTGTGCCTTTTTTCCCTTTTCTTTTGAATCGTATATTACCGCGCCTCGCCTGGAAATTTTCGAAATTACTGCACGATGAGATCTCCCTGTAAACTCCCTGGGCCGGCATCCAAACTTCTATATCATATGTTTTTGCAGCAGAAAAACCAAGATCTCCGGTGCAAAGGCAAACAACCTGATATGAAAGTCCAAGACGTTTCAAGATAGTTTCGGCATTATTCAAAAGATTTTCGAGTTCTTCATATGAAGTTTCAGGTTTTGAAAATTTCACAAGCTCGACTTTATTGAACTGATGCTGCCTTATCAGTCCCTTAGTATCTTTGCCGTAAGAACCTGCTTCCGAACGGAAGCAGGGAGTGTAAGCCGTATAGAGAATGGGAAGTGTCTCTTCATCTAAGATTTCGTTTTGATGAATATTAGTTACAGGTACTTCGGCCGTGGGGATCAGATAATAATCCCACCCTTCCAGTTTGAAGAGATCTTCAGCAAACTTTGGCAATTGTCCGGTACTTGTCATGCTTTGCCTGTTGACAATAAATGGAGGCAGAACTTCGGTATAGCCGTGTTCAGTTGTATGTATATCCAACATGAAATTTATCAGCGCTCTTTCGAGTTTTGCCCCAGCGCCAAAATATAAAGGGAATCGGGCGCCTGTTATCTTTGAGGCCCTGTCAAAGTCAAATATCTTGAGATATTCACCTATTTCCCAGTGACTTTTTGGCTCGAATTGAAAAACCGGTTTTTTACCAACTGTTTTTACAGCCAAATTATCAGAACTGTCCTTGCCTTCAGGAACAGAACTATTTGGAATATTTGGAAGTTCAAGAAGAATCTTGTTTATCACTTCTTCAGTTTCTGAAAACTCTGAATCGAGATTTTTTATTTTAGCGGAGACATTGCGCATTTCTAATACGAGGGCATTTGCATCATCGCCCTTTTTTTTCAAGGTTGCTATTTGTTCCGTAACAACATTCCTTCGATGTCTCAGCTCTTCGATATCTGTGAGAATTAACCGCATCTTTGAGTCGTAATGCTTGAGTCCTTCAATATCAGCGATCTTACCCCGTTTTGCGACAGAATTTCGGACAAGATCGAGATTTTGTCTAACGAATTTGATATCCAGCATAATCGTTCCTATTTCATGTCAATTATAAGTTATATCAACAAACCCTGCAGGATTTCTTGTTCGGCATACATTGCGTATGCCCAAAGCGCAATTTCCTGATTTCCTTTTAGCTTACCCCAAATTGCCTGTTTAAGCATTGGAAACGCAATAGTGTCCATACTTTGTTTCCGGATGGACTCTAAATAAAGAAAAGAAAAAAAGGATACGGCAAAATAATATTATTATATAGTTTGCTATTAACCACGTACAAGCTTTTTAGTCAATGATTTTTATAAGTTGACTTTTGTCAACTATTATGTTAATCAGTTTGTAAATTTTATTTTCTCGGGAGACCGTATATGGAGGAGATTCGGGGGAAAAAAGGAGAAATTCGAAATAATATATCAAAAATATTCAATAAACTGTCTTCTAATAGTATATCAGAAAAAACGAAAAACATAGAAAAAAGACTGTTTGAATTTGCTAATTTTATAGAAGCAAAAACCTCATTACTCTATATTAACTCAGGATATGAGGTAGTTACAAAGGATATTCTTGAAAGGTGTTTTGATTATAATAAAACCGTGATTCTCCCTTCATTTAATGCGGAAAAGCAAAAATTATTTTTTCTTAAGGTTGATAACCTCAAAACGGGTTTAAAGCGAGGAGAAAAAGGTATTCTGGAGCCTGATACCAGCAAGTGTAAAATCGTTCCAATCGAGTTTATTGATATAGCGATAATACCCGGATTTGCTTTCGATGAAAAAGGAGGAAGAATAGGGTCAGGAGACGGTCTATATGACAGGCTGATTCCCATACTTTCTCTTACCACGAGAAAAGTTGGACTTGCGTACGAAAGACAGATTGTCCAGCATGTGCCTATGGAATCTCATGATAAGCATGTAGATATAATCATTACGGAAAATAGAATAATTTACAAGATTTGAACGGGAAACAGTCTCACAGTCAGGCAATTTTAAGCAATTGGTTAATTTTATTAATGTCCCAGTATTTTCTCGAGTTTTTGCAGATTTGAATCTTCTCCAACAGCAATAACCGTATCTCCTGCCTCAATTTTTGTTTCAAAGGAAGGATTGAAAAGCATACTTCCATCAGGTTTTTTTATCGCTATAATAATCAGATTGTATTTTTGCCTGATACCGGAATCTTTCAACATAATATTTATCAGACTTGAAGATGAACTTACCGGAATTTCTTCCATTGTTATGTCTTTGTTCTGTTCTGCGAAAGCAACATCCAAAAAACTGGTAATCGTTGGCTTCAGAATTCGCTGGGCCATACTTATGGCACCGATATCATATGGAGAGACAACATTGTTTGCACCTGCGGCTAAAAACTTTGATTTTGTATCACTCCGGCTTGCTCTGGCTGTTATATGCAGGTGCGGATTGAGCTGTCTTGCAGTCAGAACAAGAAAAACATTTTCGGCATCTGTGGCCAGGACCGCAACAAGTCCTTTTGCTGTCTTTATTCCGGCTTTAATAAGGTTCTCTTCATCAACCGCATCCCCATGCAGATATAAAACACCATCTTCTTCCATAACAGGGATGAGATCTCTGTTGCTTTCCAAGACGACGAGGTCAAATTCTTTTTTACCGTATAAGTTTTTACAAAGCACTCTTCCGATTCGTCCGTACCCGCAAACTATATGATGGTTTTTAAGCCTTCCGATTTTTTTATCCAATCTTCTCCTCCCCAGAATAGCTCTTATTCTTCCTTCTATCATGAATTGGACCATGGCACCTGCAACATATAAACAAAAACTAACCCCGAAAAAGATCAGCAACATTGTAAAAATTCGGCCCGCCCTGCCTACCGAATGAACTTCACCATATCCGACGGTAGCGAGAGTTATTACGGTCATGTACATTGAATCAAGAAGATCCCATCCTTCAATCATCATATACCCTGTTGTCCCAGCAATGAATATAAAAAGCGTCAGGAGGAGTGATAATACAAGATGTTTGGTGCTGTCCATGGATATTCCGGATAATATTTAAGATTAGGCCGATTATTCGCAAACATTTCAAAGGTTGTCTTTTTATATCCTATAAGATAAACAGATAAAAGTTTCAAGGCCTGAAACGCGTTAGCGAACGCATTCTAAGTAACTTGCTGCTGAAAGCTTCAATTCTTGACTAGTACTAATTGATTTGGTAGGAAATTCAAACATGAATGAACTGGCATTAAAATATGATCGCATGCGCGAAGAGATGGTAAAAAAACAGATCGAGACCCGCGGAATAAATGACCCAAGAGTTATTGCCGCCATGCTGAAGGTCCCCCGTCACCTTTTTGTAAGCGATGCTTTAAGAGATCAGTCCTACGGTGATTTCCCTCTTCCAATAGGTGAGCAGCAGACAATATCCCAGCCATATATTGTAGCTGAAATGACCCAGGCACTTAATCTGAATAAAGAAGACCGGGTTCTTGAAATAGGAACTGGATCCGGCTATCAGGCCGCGGTTCTTGCTGAAATAGCATTTCGAATTTATACAATTGAGAGGATTTATTTGCTTTATTCCAAAGCCCGTTCTCTTTTTGACAGGCTTCGTTACCATAATATAGTTATGAAATATTCTGACGGTTCGCTTGGGTGGGAATCTGAAAGTCCTTTTGATGCAATAATTGTTACCGCCGGTTCTCCTGAAATTCCCAAAACTCTTTTAAGCCAGCTTGCGATAGGAGGGCGAATGGTTATTCCTGTCGGAGACCAGTATTCTCAGGATTTGGTGAAGCTTTACAGGGATGTAAGGGGTATCCATCAGACAAATCTCGGCGGTTGCCGGTTTGTCAAACTTTTAGGAGAGTATGGATGGAGAGAAGAATAAATGTTAAGGCGGATGTACAACTGGGTAATCAGATGGGCTGAAACACCTTACGGGGACTGGGCATTATTTGTTATTGCTTTTGCTGAGTCATCCTTTTTTCCAATACCTCCTGATGTTCTATTAATAGCTCTTGGTATTGCAATACCAAAAAAATCTTTGAGATATGCGCTATTGTGTTCTGTTGGTTCTGTTTTGGGCGGCTGTTTTGGCTATTTTATCGGCTGGCAGTTCATGGCAGGATTCGGGGATAAGATAATAAATTTGTATGGTTTTGGAGATAAATATAGTTATATTCAGGATCTTTTCATGAAATACGATGCGTGGGCAATCGGAATAGCAGGCTTTACACCGATTCCATATAAAATCTTCACAATTTCAGCAGGTGCCTTCAAAATAAATTTTCCGATATTCCTTATTGCTTCGGCGATTTCACGTTCTGCTCGTTTTTTTGCGGTAGGAGGACTTATTTATTATTTCGGCCCCAGGATTCAGGTGTATATCAATAAGTATTTCGATATACTTGCAGTGGCATTTACCATTCTGCTGGTAGCAGGTTTCGTAACAATCAAATACATTTTTTAAATTTTAACTGCACTTTGAATAACCGCAGGAATGACAAACAAGACATCCTTCCTGATGTGTAAGTACCCCGCTGCAATCCGGGCAAACACCCATTATTGAACCGCTTTCTGCAAAAGTGGAATCTGTTCTGTATTTAAGCACCCTTGCAATTGCGTCGGGGCAGGAGAGCACCATAACTCCATTTTGCCATGAGGGAGAAGGGCATCTGATTCCTGCAAGCTGTTTGATAATGGCTTCCGCCTTCACACCGGAACGTAAGGCAAGAGATATAAGACGGCCTGCCGCTTCAATCTGGGATGAGGCACATCCTCCCGTCTTTCCCATCTGGGCAAATACTTCGCACATACCCTCCTCATCCGAATTTATTGTGACGTACAATTTTCCGCAACCGGTTTTTATACGTTCGGTAATACCGACAGTGCATTCCGGCCTTGGTCTTGGGGCTATTTTGACCGACTCTCTTTTATCGGCGCCGATATTCAGCACCTGCAGTTGACGGCTTCCGTCCCTATAGATTGTTACTCCTTTGCAGCCGTAATTATGGGCAAGCAGATACACCTTTGCTATATCACTTTTTACGGCTACGGAACTGAAGTTTACAGTTTTTGAAACTGCATTATCGGTATATTTCTGGAATGCAGCCTGAATTTTTATGTGCTGCTCAGGGGATATATCGTGTGATGTTACAAAAAGAGCTTTTACACGGTTAGGGACTGATTCAATATCCTGAACAGATTTTCCATCCGTTATCTCATCCATCAATTTTTTTTTGTAAATTCCTTCTCTCTTTGCTATTTCGATAAAGAGGGGATTGATTTCAGAAAGGGATTTTCCATCAAGAACCTTCCTCACTTGAGCTATTGCATATAAAGGTTCAATACCGCTTGATGTGCCCGCTATGATACTGATTGTTCCGGTTGGAGCTATTGTGGTTGTAGTAGCATTTCGCATGTGTGGAGTCTGTGGCGTGTCGTAAATGCTTTCTTTGTAGTATGCAAAATTGCCTCTTTTTTTCCCAAGCGCTGCGGAAGCAATTTTAGATTCTTGTGAAATGAAAGACATTACTTTTTCAGCTTCTGACACAGCTTCATCCGAGTTATAGGATATTCCCAATTTAATTAGCATATCGGCAAACCCCATTACGCCAATACCTAATTTTCTTGTGCCTTTGCTCATTTTTTCGATACGGGATAGAGGGTATTTGTTTATTTCTATAACGTTATCAAGGAAATGAACTGCATCATGAACAGTTTTTTTCAGGCGATCGTAATTAACAGTTTTCCCGGAAACCATTCTTGAAAGATTAATGGATCCAAGCGTGCAGGATTCGTATGGAAGAAGAGGTTGTTCTCCGCAGGGGTTTGTTGCTTCTATCTCTCCAATATTAGGAGTCGGATTATCCCTATTAATTCTGTCTATAAAAATAACACCCGGTTCACCTGTAAGCCACGCCGAATGTACTATCATGTCGAATATTTTTCTTGCGGAAATGCGCTTCACAATATTCGTTGTGCGTGGATTTATCAGATCGTATTCGGAATCACGCTCCAATGCATCCATGAAATTGTCTGTCAATGCAACAGATATGTTAAAATTGTTGAGCCGATTCTGATCATCTTTCAGCTCAATAAAAGATTCAATATCTGGGTGATCCACCCGCAAGATTCCCATGTTTGCCCCTCTGCGGGTTCCGCCCTGCTTTACGGTTTCAGTTGCGACATCAAAGACATTCATAAAGGAAATAGGTCCGCTTGATACTCCCGCGGTTGAAAGCACTATATCTTTTTCAGGACGTATCCTGGAAAAGGAAAAACCTGTTCCACCTCCGCTTTTATGTATAATTGCAGTATGTTTTAGAGTTTCAAATATGCTCTCCATTGAATCTTCAATTGGTAGCACAAAACAGGCTGCAAGCTGGCCAAGGCGCCGCCCTGCATTCATGAGTGTAGGAGAATTGGGCAAGAACCAAAGGTTTATCAGGATCTTTAGAAATTTTTTTTCTGCTTTTTCGATGTCATGCGGAGTATTAAATAAAGATTCAGCGGAGGCTACATGTTTTGCCACTCTTTCAAACATATTCGCAGGCGTTTCAATTACATTTCCTTCCTTATCTTTTTTTAGATAACGTTTTTCAAGAACTATGATAGCATTATTTGAAAGTGAAATTTTCATATTATTTTTTTGCCCCCAATTCATTTTTCATATGTGTAATAAAAGCGCTGCATACCGGGGAAATGCTTCGCTGCCTGTTTTTTGTAAGATAAAAACTTCGTTTAAGATTTAATCCTTCTATGGCGAGAGCTTTTAACGAGCCATCTTTTAAGTCACCATCAACGGCTATTGTGGAAAGAATCGATACTCCCGCCCTGCTTTTTATTCCCTGCCGGACAGCTTCGGTACTACCCATCTGAGCCGCAATTTTCAGATCGGAAAGATCGTATCCGATTTTATTTAAATTCTGCTCTATCGATTTTAAAGTGCCTGATCCGCGTTCCCTGATAATGAAAGGCTCTTCAAGGAGCATTTTAATTCCGATGCTCTTTTTCTTTCCCCATATATGGTCTGAAGGAATAATGAGACGCATTTCATCATCAATGAGGATTTCCTGATGAATTCTCTTGTCTTTTTTTTCTGCGCCAACAACCCCGAGTTCAAGTATTCCGGAAAGAGTGTCATTTATTATTTTTTCAGTATCTCCGATTATAAGAGAGATGATTATTTCCGGATAAATTTTTGTAAAAGAACCGACTATTCGCGGAAGAATATATTCGCCCGGAATTGTGCTTCCACCTATTATCAGGTTCCCCCTTATTATTCCGTGAAATTCGGATAAAGCGATTTCCATTTCATCGCGCATAGCCGTAAGTTTTTTTGCGTAGGCATAAACCAATTGACCGGCTTTTGTTGGGACTGCTTCTCTTGACATGCGGTCGATAAGACGGCATCCGAAGTGAGATTCCAAATCTCTTATGTGGCTGCTGACGGTTGGCTGAGAAAGAAACGCAGTTTCGGCGGCTTTTGAAAAACTTTTTAGCTCTATAACTTTGCAGAAGATATTTAGCTGCCAAAGATCCATATTATTTAGAATTAAAAATAAAACCGAATTTTTCTTTTAATTTGTGATTAACTATGGGAGGAACCATACCGTTTATGTTCCCGCCAAACCGGGCTGCTTCCTTTATTATTGAGGAGCTGGTAAAAATCCACCTCAATCCGGTCATAAGAAAAACAGTCTGGATTTCTCTGTTAAGACGCCTGTTCATAAGGGCAAGCTGAAATTCATATTCAAAATCGGAAACTGCGCGCATTCCGCGGAGTATGGCGTGGCTTTTCTTTTTTGCAGCATAATCAACAAGAAGTCCGCTAAAAGTGTCAATTTCAATATTATTAATTTTTTTCAGACTTATTTTAAGCATATGAATGCGTTCTTCTACTGTAAACAGGGGATCCTTGCCGGGGTTGACCAGAATTGCTACGATTATCTTGTCAAAAAGCTTAAGCCCTCTTTCAAGAATATCAATGTGGCCGTTTGTTACAGGATCAAATGAACCGGGATAAATGGCAATTCTTTTCATTATTATAATAATCCGTCATGTCTTTTCTGTTATAGTGAATTTAATAAATATATTCCGTTTGGGTATGGGTGCGTATTTGATCCGCAGTAATAATGCCGAATCCTTCTAATAAATCGCTCTATTCGGAACAATATTCTGACAACTATTATAGAAGCATGCTTTATCGGGAAAATCTATACCATATAATTTAAAAAGGAAACAAGAGTTTTTCCATATCTTCTTTGATCTGAAATTTTATACTCAGTGATATATTCAGGAAGAGTTTCTGTAACGGCATGCTCGATTATTATCAAAGCGTTTTTTTGTAAGAACCGGCTTGCAGAAAGGTATATTAAAGCAGGTCTTATCAGGTTCTTATTATACGGAGGGTCCATAAAAACAAGATTGACCGGGGAATAACCGTTGTTAAGAGCAATATCATTATTTGTTATATCTGCTCTGATAATTTTAATTCTGTCTTGCAGCCTGCAAACCGCAACATTTTTTTCGATTACTGAAAGTGCGTTTTTATCCGCATCAATAAAGATTGCAAAGGACGCTCCCCGGCTTAATGCTTCAATTCCAAAAGCACCGGTTCCTGCAAAAAGATCCAGTACGAAAGAGTCAGGGATGCGCGGGGCGAGAATGTTGAATATACTTTCTCTTATACGGTCAGCCGTGGGCCTTATCTTAATTCCTTTTGGTGAAAAAAGCTTTTTGCCTTTTAATTCACCACTTATTATTCTCAAACTCATTTTACTATAAATATTTTAATTTTTTATGAAGATAACTTCGTCCGACATCTATTGCCTTTGCCGTTTTTGAAATATTACTGTCATTTTCCAAAAGCTTTCTTTTTATAAATTCTTTTTCAAAAGCTCTTTGTGCATCTTTCAAACGGTCGAAAAGAAAAAAGTCATTTAATCCGGTCATATGTTTTTCTTCAACGCCCCGCCTGTAATTTTCAGGAATATCATTGATGTCTACAGTGGTTTTTTCAATAAGAATGTCGAGTTGCTGCATAAGATTCTTTAATTCCCTGACATTGCCCGGCCATGAATAGCTGCCAAGCAACCGGAGGGCTTCCTGTGAAAGCACTTTCTTTTCGCATTTGTTTTGTTTACCACATTCAGACATAAATATATCAATCAGGATGGGAATATCTTCTTTGCGGTTTCTTAAGGGAGGTACTTCAATAGGAACTACATTAAGTCTGTAATACAGGTCTTCCCTGAAAGTCCCTTTTACGATCTCATTTTCAAGCGGTTTATTGGTTGCTGCAATTACTCTTACATCAACATTTAAGGTTCTTCTTCCGCCGGCTCTCTGGAAACTCTTTTCCTGTAAAAAACGTAATATTTTAGCTTGGGTTTTCAGGCTCATATCTCCTATATTGTCAAGAAAAACAGTTCCGTTATTGGCAATCTCAAATTCCCCTCTCTTTTTGTTTAATGCCCCGGGGAAGGCTCCTTTTTCGTGTCCGAAAAGCTCGCTTTCTATCAACTCCTCAGAAATAGCAGCGCAGTCGACGGTAATGAAAGGTTCTTCTACGCGGTTGCTGAGTTGATATATTGTTCTGGCAACAAGCTCTTTGCCGGTTCCATTTTCGCCAGTTATCAAAATCGTTGCGTCTGTGGGGGCAACTGCAGCTATCTTTTTTTTCAGTTCAATTGTTGCTGCGCTTATCCCGTTTATTGAGTGTTTTTCAATGGTCTTCTTTCTAAGATATCTGTTTTCTTCTTCCAGTTTTCTGAAGTTCAGAGCATTGTTTATTGCAACTATTATCTTATCTATTGAGAGCGGCTTTTCAATGAGATCATATGCCCCGAGTTTTGTGGCTTTTACAGCTGTTTCGATATTGCCGTGGCCTGTAATTATTATAACCTGTAAATAAGGATTTCCCTTTTTAATCTGTTTTAAAGTTTCAATTCCGTCAATGCCGGGCATCCATATGTCAAGAAGGACAAGATCCGGATATTCCCTGTCTATTATTTTCAACCCTTCATATCCTGTTGAGGCAGTCATAACTTCAAAGCCTTCATCGGTAAGAAGTCCGCTTAAGGCTTTAAGAATTGAAGGTTCATCATCAACAATTAAAATGGATGGAAACATTTGCTTTTAATCCTTTTTATTTTACCGGCAGCTCAATAATGAACTTTGCTCCTCTTGGATGATTATCCTCGACGCTAATTGTACCTTTATGATCGGTAATAATTGTATTAACTATTGTTAGCCCAAGACCCGACCCGGTTTTTTTTGTCGAAAAATTTGGCTCAAAAAGACGTGTTTTATCTTCTTCCGATATGCCTGCACCATCATCCGCAACTTCTATTCTGACAACTTTTGATGCAACATCATGTTCAACTTTTACAACTATGGTGCCATGTTCTTTAATTGCCGCAACTGCATTATCAACCAGATTAATCATTGCCTGTTTTATTTGTTGTCGATCAATGTTAAGTAAAAGAGAATCATCTTTAATTATTGTATCAAAAACAATATGTTCATGACCTTCCTTGTAAAGCGCTATGGTTTCCCTGATAATGGAGGGCAAATCGCATGGAGCCGGGTTTGCGGTTGGAAACCGGGCAAATGTTGAAAATTCATTCACGAGGTTCCTTAACAAATCGACATGGTCAATTATCATTTGCGTACATTCTTCAAATACCGGTTCATTAAGCCGGTTCGAATATTTACGTTTCAATCGCTGGGCAGACAATTTTATTGGTGTCAATGGATTTTTAACTTCATGCGCTATTCTCCTGGCGACTTCGCGCCATGCAGCCATTCTTTGGGCTTTTTCAAGTTCTGTCAAGTCGTCAAAAACCATAACAATCCCCATATGATGTCCGGCCTCATCTTTTAACGCGCTGACATTTATAAGAAAGCTCCGGCGTTTTTCTCCTATGGAAAGGCTTAAGGGTAATTCAACCGCATTATCAGGTGACACGGAAAGGCTTGTCATCATTTCTTCTGCAATACTAAGATGCTGACCCTTCAGTAGCGATTTATAGCTTTTGCCTATAATATCATTGGATTCAAGGTTAAACATTTTTTCGGCTGATTTGTTGATTGTTGTAATAAATCCTTTTGAATCAAGGGATATAACTCCTGCCGATATATTTTTTAAAACTATTTCCATATAGCGGCGTCTGTCTTCGATCTCAATGTTTTGCTCTCTGAGCTTCATAGCTGAAAGCTCAAGTTGTTTTCTGCCGGTTCGAAGGTCTTTTGTCATTTTGTTAAATGAATCAACAAGGCTTCCAATTTCGTCATCTGAAGCTATATTAATGCTGAACGCCAGATCTCCTTCCGCAACTCGCCTGGTTCCTTCAGCAAGCTCCATTATTGGTATTGTAATCGATTTGGCAAGGTAAAAACCGAACCAAATAGCGCAAAAGAGTACAAGCAATGCAACTATTGAGAGTAATATGTAGTATGAAATCTGAATTGGTTTCTTAAAAAGTTTAATTTGCTGATATTCTTCAAACCCGAGAGAAATGGATCTCATCTTTTTGGAAAGATGATGAGAAATAAGACTTGTTAATGCGACATAACCCTTTGCTTCATTGGGTTTGACTCCGAAAGGAATTGTGCAGACAGTTCTGATAATCTCTCCTTTAGATATTTTTTCAGAAACAGTTCTTATATTTTTAGGAGACATATCCTTTTTAATATTATCGTGAGAAAGCACACCAAAAGGGTAATCTTCAAGTTCAGGAGCAAGGGCAAGAGAGATACGTTCGAATTTTCTGTCATACAGTTCAACCGCCTGAATATTGAATGATCTTTGAACAATCCTTAAGTAATTGGAAACAGGTTCTATTTTAAGAGGATCAAGAAGTTTTCTGGAGTTGATCTGATATGAGATTCTTTCCAGATAAAATTTGTTGTTTTCTTCAATTTGAGAATAAAAGCTTTGACCAACATCCAGGGAATTTTCAAGCGCATTTTCAACCGGAACATTGAACCAGAATTCGATGCTGGTTGTTATAAAGCTGATTGAAAAAAAGAATAAAATTATTGTTGGTAAAAGAGTGAGGGTTCCAAAGGCTATTACAAGTTTGGTGCGGAGTTTTGCTCCCATAGCCTTCTTTTTTCTGTCATAAATAAGTTTAAACAGATTTCTGAATACCAGAAAAATCATAAGAATTAAAAGCAACAAATTGATGTTTATGAGGATAAACATCAATATGGTGTTTGATACCGGTATATCAGTTCCGAATTTGATTACTCTGCTTTCAATAAAGGTTAAAAGAGCAACAATAATTATTATTGCAATGATTATAATACCTTCTCGTTTGCGTCTGAAGCTTTCCTGTGTGGGGCTAATTAAAGGGGATTTGGTAGGTGTGTTATTTTTCATAATAATTCTGGCGTCAAATCAAATCAAAAACAGCATGATTTAATAGACAAAATCTATTACATACCAATCGGTTTCAAGGTTCCAAAAGTAACCAATCGGAAAGATATAGTGCAGATAAAAAGGTAGGGTTAACTTGCTGACTTCTGCCTTGGTCTGGATCTGATATTTCCCGTTTTTTTCCAGCTTGCTTACCTGAATAATTTTAAGGCCGTCAATCTGTGTCATAAGTTCCTGGGCTTCCTTGAAAGATTCAGTTGTCACTGCTTCACCATTCTTCCAGGATCTTGATACTGTAAAAGTCTTTTTGAGAGAATCGTATTTTACCGAGGTAGTTAAGTAGATGTCTGCTATTTTGCGGTTAAACCATAAATCTTTAATGTCGTACAATTCGACATAAAACGAAAAAGTTGTCGAAACTCCTGTCATTATCGCCTTGTTCATTTCTTCCCTGAATGCGCCTTCAAGATTCATTTTAAAGAGAAGGTCATCATTATGCCTGATTATAGCAAAGTTGGTTAGTTTGGCATCCTTGGCAAGGGCTGTCCCCGCCATTAGAAAAAAAACGCAGAGCAACATTATCCATTTTGTATTATTTCTTAAAATTGACATATCAATAATTATTTCATCTTGTTGTTTTGGTTAAATGCAATTTGCCTGAGAATATCTTATGTGCCGATCAAGAATATCATTAAAATGCACAGGTTTCCCATGACTCTTTGTTTGAGAAAAATTTTTCTATAAAAGCATGATTGAAGGCATGCCCGGTTTTATTCAGCACAATATGCCCAAGTATAGGCAAGCCAAGGAGAGAAAAGTCTCCTATGCAATCCAGGAGTTTATGTCTTACAAACTCATCCGGAAAACGAAGGCCATCTTGATTTAATATTGAGCCGTTGTCAATAACAATCACATTATCAAGAGAACCGCCTTTTGCGAAACCATACTGCCGTAGATATTCGATTTCGTGCAAAAAACCGAAAGTTCTTGCGCTGCATATTTCATTTTCGAATACCTGTTCGGTAATTTTGGTAGAAAAAGTCTGTTTATTAATAAGAGGATGATCATATTCGATGGTACAGCTTATCTTTAGATCCGGTGCCGGGTATATCCCAACGGATTTACCATCCTGATTTAATTCAATGGGTTCTTTTACAACAAAATAATATCTGTGAGCGTCCAGTTCTTCTATTCCTGCTTCCTTTAGCAGGCGGGTAAAAGGCCCGGCGCTTCCATCCATTATAGGCATTTCATATGAATCAAGCTCAACGGAGACGTTATCAATTGAAAGCCCTGCAAAGGCCGCCATCAGGTGTTCGATAGTTGAAACTATGAATCCATTATGTCCTATTACTGTTGCAAGACTCGTGTCAACAACCATGCTGAAACAGGCAGGTATGCTCGGGCTGTCAGGAAGGTCAGTCCTTATAAATTGTATTCCGTAATTAATCGGCGCTGGTTTTAAAGTCAGATTAACATTCTTCCCGGAGTGAACACCTATTCCTGAACAACTGACAGTTTTTGCAAGAGTTCTTTGTTTTATATATAAAGACATTATAACACTGTATCCCGAATCTTAATTTTATATAGCTGTCTAAACCAAAGGCAAAAAATCATTTCGGCTTCCGGTTCAAATTCTGACGGAATATATACCATCTAAATATTAATCGCAACAACATCCTGAATAAAGCTGTATTATTAACAAATTCTTGATCTTAACAATATTCTGCTGTATACGAATTCAGGATACCTCATATTTACAATATATGTATGGAGGGATTATGCTGGCAAAGGTTTTGAGTAGTGCGGTTATTGGCATAGAGGCTTACCTTGTTGAGGTAGAGGTCGATATCGCTTCAGGGCTTCCTTCTTTTACAACGGTGGGACTTCCTGAAACGGCAGTAAAAGAAAGCAGGGAACGCGTTAAATCTGCGATAACAAATTCAGGATATACTTTCCCGGATGACCGAATAACCGTTAATCTCGCTCCGGCAAATATAAAAAAAGAGGGAACCGGCTTTGATTTGCCTATCGCACTGGGGATCCTTTCAGCAACCGATATTATTAAACAGAAAATGCTTGCAAGATATCTTGTTCTTGGTGAGCTTTCACTGGATGGCCGTATAAAGCCTGTAAACGGATCACTTCCTATGGCTATAGCAGCCAGAGAAGCCGGTTATGAAGGTATAATAGTCCCTCTCGAAAACGGGAGGGAAGCGTCGGTTATAAACGGAATTTCGGTGCTTCCGGCTGAAACTTTATCTCAAGCGGTAGATTTTTTCCGGGGTTTCACACAAATTGAAACTGTTAAAACCAACATAACCTCGCTGTTTGAAAAAAACCGCCAGTTTGAAGTCGATTTTTCTGAAGTGAAGGGACAGGAGCATGCAAAAAGGGCGCTTGAAATTGCAGCGGCCGGAGGTCATAATCTTATTATGATAGGTCCTCCCGGATCTGGCAAGACCATGCTTGCGAAACGCATTCCGTCGATATTGCCTCCAATAACATTTGAAGAAGCGCTTGAGACAACAAAAATTTACAGTGTTACAGGAATGCTTCCCAAAGGGGATGCTCTTATTACTAAGAGGCCTTTCAGGTCGCCGCATCATACGATTTCAGATGCCGGCTTGATAGGCGGCGGGCATATTCCGAGGCCTGGCGAAGTGAGCCTTGCGCATAATGGAGTCCTATTTTTAGACGAGCTTTCCGAATTCAAGAAGCATGTGCTCGAAGTTCTCCGTCAGCCGCTTGAAGATTTAAAGGTGACCATTTCAAGAGCCTCTTCGGCAATAACATATCCTTCAAGTTTTATGCTTGTGGCAGCAATGAATCCCTGCCCGTGCGGCTACTTATCGGATCCAAAGCATGAGTGCAGATGCACATACCCGCAGATTCACAGGTACAGGGCAAAAATTTCAGGACCGCTGTTGGACCGCATGGATATCCATGTTGAAGTTCCCGCGGTTCCCTACAGGGATCTGGCGGGGGAAATAAAGGCTGAATCTTCCGAAGATATCCTGAAACGCGTAACCGATGCCAGAGCGATCCAGTCAGAGCGGTTCAGGCAGATGAAAATATACTGCAACGCACAGATGAACAGCCGTCATATTAAAAAGCACTGCAAGATTGATGAAACGTCGAGCGACATTCTGGAGTCTGCCATAGATAAGCTGGGTCTTTCGGCAAGGGCATTTAACCGCATTTTAAAGATAGCCAGAACAATAGCAGACCTGGAAGGTAAGGAAGAAATCTTGTCACAGCATATCGCGGAAGCTATACAGTATCGTAACCTGGACAGGAGAAAGGCGTTTCATTAAATTATACTAAAGCGGGGTAACCCTAAATAAATCCATCCTCGGACCCGGCAGTCGAAATGGCTGGGTTTAGCATGTCTTCTTACTCCTGCCATCCGCTGACTTCAAATACCTTGACAGGCTGTGACTTGCTTTTGACTTTTATGCTGTTATAGTTAACGAGCTCTCAAAATAAAGCATTTAGATGCTTGACTTAAGATGTAAAGGGCCTAAAGATACATCGAACTTTGCCGTGTTTTTTACATCAGCACCAATAACAGGTTACGCCGCTTTTTGAATTTCATTCGATTCATATTCAGGAAACATAATTATAGCAGGATGCACATTAAATGCTTTGGCGAGTTGCACCGCCCTCTTTTTACCGATTTCCAATTTGTCATTCTCAAGCAAACTAATATTTTTCGCATTGATGGAGGAATATTTCGATAATTCTGCTACCCTCTGTTTATTCACCCATAAAAGGTCCGCTGGACTTTTATCCAATATCTGTCACAGATGAACTTTTGTGAAAATCAGCAACAAGGTGCGGATTACTTTCTAACCCAACTCAAAATGAGAAACAGCACAAGCCATACAAAAGTCCGGAGGATCATTGCAGGTCGGAACTCATTTGGGTTTCTCCAGGCTTTCGACCAGAGATTTATACTTTTCGTGAATCATCATTCGGTCGAATTCCATGAATTCCGCCAGCATGGCCTGGTCTTCTTCATCGGTGAAGTAGGTTCTGGATGCCGGGAAGAACACCTTATCTTCTTTCACGATATGCACCGGATAGAACTCGACAAGAGTCTGGAGACTGCTGCTGATATCGGCCAGCGCGGTTTTGTCACCGTTCCGATAGCGCGTGTTGGCATCAACAAGGGCTTTGGTTGTCTTTCGCCCGAATTTATGCTCTTCGACGAGTTCATTCATGATCCGACGATCATCGGCAGACATATCCCGCTTTTTCAATTCCCGGAACAGTATGTCTTCTTCCTTACCGTGATGCGTGCGGTCGGCGTACATGCGTATGAAATCAACCGCCGTATCCACAAATACTGGATCGACTTTGCCCGACAACCGGATTTCCTCCAGAGATATCTTGATGAGGCCGAGCATCCGTTCAATGAGACGATGTTCTACCATGAGTGGTCCACGCGCTTGCATAAATAGTTCCTTTCCATGTCTTGTCCCGAGTAATGATCTTGTCCTAAAAATATTTCCCGTATTTTTAAAACTTGCTGTGCGAAAGTACATGTTCGCGTCAGCGATAAATATGTTTTCGGTGACCAACCGTCACAATCCATATAATAAGTTCTTTATCCTGAATTGAATATACAATCCGGTATCGTCCTTGTCGCA
Organism: Desulfobacterales bacterium; assembly: GCA_046485065.1. Classification (GTDB taxonomy): domain Bacteria; phylum Desulfobacterota; class Desulfobacteria; order Desulfobacterales; family RPRI01; genus RPRI01. The sequence continues at coordinate 18,637 of JAWOHP010000022.1, forward strand.
GACGGTACCTTTCTTGCTCAGTCAGTTTTTCGCAGTCCTTAGGATGGGGATTTCCCTCAAGGATTTTGATGTGATTAAGGATTCTCTTCACATCCTTTTTCGGAATGCCGGAAAGATCCTTTTCTACCGATTTTCTGAAAAGAACCTTATATGCGGCCATCTTTTTTGAGCCTCTTCACCATTTCATCATAGCTGAGCAAAGGTTCATTCGCTCTTTTTTCGAATACGGCCAGATCTTCAGCATCTTCAGCAAGGGCTTCTCTAACAGCCGAATTGACGAGATCGGAAATTGATCGTGATGTTTCTAACGCCTTTATTTTAATAGCCTTATGAATGTCATGATCAAGATAGATCGTGGCTCGTTTGACGCTTGTTTCCATAATGTCACCTCCATTTATTTTGGAGATATTATAACGACATAGCGTTAAAACGTCAAAATGTTTTTTGAAACGGATCAAGGTATTATTATTTTAACTAGCGGCGGTTTAAACTCGATCAAGGGTATCCATGATATGTAATCATTTCAAGTTTTCAGATCGAAGTTTCGCAAGCGCTTTTCCCGCTTCCGGAGCCAATTTGATAAATGCGGCCAAAATATCGCAGATATAGCTATCACAACTCGCGCAATTATCCACATTTCTTGACAGGCAGCATTTGCGAATATCACACATGTCACAGTAGAAGAATTTCATTCCATCCGATTTGCATCCGTCACAATTGATTTGCGCCGGGTTAATATCGGTTCTGTACATTTTTGACCATTTCCCGGCAATCTCTTTTCTCTTGCCGTCATTGTTTTCCCGTGTTGCAATATATGCATCACATCTGGAGCAATTTAATCCGCAACAGGCGATCATGTTACCTCCTTATCGGGTTAATATTGAGATTGTTCAGGGAAGAATTTCATGCGCCGGTTTCCTTGTTTGCGCTGGATAAAGATTTGCCAGGCGGAGGATTGTTTTGATGAAAAATCAAAATGGCTGAGGGACGAGGATTCGAACCTCGGTTAACGGGGCCAGAACCCGTTGTCCTGCCGCTAGACGATCCCCCAGCAGATATCCGCAATTCTATTTAATGGGAAAATGATAGTCAAGATATTTCTGGCAACAGCGCGGGCAAAATCAATTATCTTTACCCTCTATAAAGGATATGGCCCGCCTTAACCTGTCAAGCGATTTTTCTTTTCCGAGCACATTCAAAATTTCAAATATTCCGGGACTTGCTGTTTTCCCGGTTAAGGCCAGACGAACGGGCTGTGCTATTTTTCCGAGCTTTAGCCCTGTTGCTTCCATTATTTTCATAAAGACGTTTTCGAGATTTTTTTCATCAAATAATTGAGCGGATTCAAGTGATTCGATGAGCATTTTCATAACCTTTAGAGAATTTGAGGTAAAAAATTTGGCTGCCGCGTCCTTGTCGTATGAAACGGTATCCTGGAAGTAGAATGCCGCGCTTTCGGCCATCTCCTTTAATGTCTTGCTGCGGGCGTTTAATGTTTTAATAACTCCTTCAATGAAAGGCCCTTCCTGAACATCAAAACCAAGCTTGTTTAAAAACGGGGCAAGATCTTTAACAATCTTTGAGGGCGGTGCCATCTTTATATGATCGGCATTCAAGGCAAGAAGTTTATCGATGTCGAAAATCCCCGCCGATCTCCCTATGTTTTCAAGCGAGAATTTCTCAATAAGTTCTTCCCGTGTAAAAAACTCCTGGTCACCGTGAGACCACCCGAGCCGTACTATATAATTGATGAAAGCGTCAGGCAGATATCCCATATCCCTGTATTCTGTTACGGACATTGCCCCATGTCGCTTGCTCAAACGTGTCCGGTCGCTTCCCAGAACCATCGGAACGTGCCCGAACACAGGAAGCTTTGCCCCGAGAGCGTTGTATATCATTATCTGTTTCGGGGTGTTATTGACGTGATCGTCACCTCTTATGATGGTGTTTATACCCATTGTAATATCGTCAATAACCACGGCCAGATTGTATGTGGGTGTACCGTCGCTTCTTCTTAAGACAAAATCATCAAGCTCAGTATTCTGAAAGACTATATCGCCTTTTATAACATCGTGAACAACTGTTGTGCCGATGAGGGGGGCCTTGATGCGGACTACTGCATTATCCGGATTTTTCAGCCCTTTTTCCCTGCACGCCCCGTCATATTTGGGTTTATTGCCGGTTGCCATGGCAACCTTTCTCATCTCTTCGAGTTTTTCGGGTGAACATGTGCAGTAATAGGCATTTCCTGAATCTATAAGCTTTTGGATATATTCAATATAAATATCAAATCGTTTTGATTGAAAATAGGGACCTTCGTCCCAGTCGATACCAAGCCATTCAAGCGCTTCAAATATGGCATCAACCGATTCCTGGGTGGAGCGCTCGGTATCGGTATCTTCAATCCTTAATATGAAACGCCCATTCATATGGCGGGCATAAAGCCAGTTGAAAAGAGCTGTTCTGGCGCCCCCGACATGCAGATAGCCTGTAGGGCTTGGAGGAAAGCGGGTTATAATTGTGTCCATAATTTACCTTTATCGGTTTCAATTGTTTTTACTACAAAATAAGTATTAGCAATGAGCAAAATAAATAAGCATTGCATTTTTACCGGCATGGATAATAGAATAATAGAAATTATCCCGATACTTGTCTTCAGAATAAGAAGGTTAATTCAAGAAGTATCGCATAATTTAAATATAATTCTGTATTATCAAGCAGATAAAATAAATGTAATTATTAGGCCCGTATTCAATATGGCCAAATATCACATAATGGATAATAGTACAAGATTACAGAACCCAAAACAAAGTTCAAAATTTCTTGACATTCAGACTTATTTAAATTACTAGAACGCAAAAAATTTGCTGTAAAAGCGATTTAACAGTTATTTAATTTATATCAATAGGTTAGGAGATTGCTAATGGCTGTACCTAAACATAAAACATCTAAGTCAAAAAGAGATAAAAGACGGACTCATCAAAAGGTTGAAGCTCTCAATTTGTCAACATGTTCACAGTGTGGAGAGGCAAAGCTTCCCCATAATGCCTGCCCAAGCTGCGGCTATTATAAAGGCCGGGCTGTTGTTGTAAGCAAAGAGGAATAAGGTCTCATGACCTTTCCGAAAGCAGAAAAAAATGCGCTGAATGGGCTTGATGCCGAATCAAGGCAGATGGTTTTAGAGACCGTCGGACGGCTCAGAGAAAGGCTCCTGACAAAGGAAAAAATTCTTGAATATGATAAAAATGAATTTTTCCCTGAAGATACCATCAGGCATATGCTCAGTCCCGAAATAGGACTCCAGCTTCTAGGAATTCCGGAAGGTTATGGCGGGATGGGCGGAGGCGCGCGGGACATCTGTATTTTGACACGCGAGATGGCAAAGATCTGTCTCGGGATAACCACGGCCTTTTTTGCCATTCAGCTTGGCGCTGATCCGCTGATAGTAGGGGGTACTGAAGAGCAAAAAAAGAAATGGCTCGGCGCAATCGCTGACGGATCTTCTCTTGTTGCATATGCAGTTACAGAACCTGATGCCGGGAGCAACGTGGCGGCTATAAAAACAAAGGCCGACCCCGTAGTAAATAATGAAGGGAAAATTACAGGATATATAATCAACGGCGTAAAGCAGTTCATCTCCACCGGAGGATATGCCGATTTCATTACACTTTTAGCCGATACCCCGGATGGCCCCGCTTTTTTTGTTGTCGAAAAAGAAACAAAAGGTTTTATACGGGGCAAGGGCGAAGAAAAACACGGCATACGCGCGTCAAACACATCACCTCTTTCATTTACGGATGTATTTGTGCCTGTTGAAAACCTGATCGGCGGAGTCCCGGGACAGGGATTAAAACAGGCCAACAAGGTTTTCGGATATACAAGGGTTATGGTTGCCGCAATGGCGCTCGGAGCCGGAGAAGCATCCCTTAACATTCTTATTCCATATGCGAAACAAAGGATTCAGTTCGGATCTTCTCTTTCCGAAAAACAGGGTTATACACACAAGCTTGTCGTTTCGGATGCGGTAAGGCTTGAAGCTGCCGCGGCATATATCGACGAGATTGCAGAACGGCTTGATTCGGGAGAAGAAGATCTTCAGGTAGAAGGCTCTATAGCAAAGCTCTTTGCTACTGAAGCCGCAAATCAGGCAGCCGATCATGCGATCCAGGGACTTGGCGGTTACGGTTACATTGCCGAATATGAAGTAGAAAAAATCAGGCGGGATGTCAGAATTACAACCATATATGAAGGAACCAGTGAAATACAGCAGAATATCATAAGCACGTTCCGCTGGAAAAAAACCTGGAAAACAAAGGGCGAATTTTATCTTTCCATAAGCCAAGAGATGGAAAAACTGGATTCCGCTCTGGGAGATGCCGGATGCAGGTTTTATGGTCTTGCCGCAAAAGCCCTTAATGACACTATAAAGCTTGTTCATGAAAATAAACTGACCAGGCAGCAATATATAATGTTTCTTCTTGCTGATATGATGACTTATGTCGAGGTTGGCGCCAGCTTAGCCAGAAAATGCTCCATGCTGATGAAAAACGGCGGGCAGGAGGCTGAAAAGATAAGAATAATGTCGAGAATTTTTGCTAATGAAACTGCTCAGGTTGTAATAAATAACGTCAACAGGATTATGGCAGGTTCAGGGATTTTTGAAAAGCAGAAAATTTCCGATTTTATGCAGAACATTTCATATGATGCGCTCATGATGAGTTATATGAATGTTTTAAGAGATATGGACAGAGTTGCCGACATTTTGTTTGAGAGGCGGTAATGACGGATATGATGAAACGCACGGTTGTTGTGACCGGCGGGACCCGGGGCATAGGAAGGGCTGTCTGCCTTGCCTTTGCAGGTCCGGGCGCCAGTGTTTACTTTAACTATTCATCGGCTTCCGCCGCTTCTTCAGAAACTGAAGCACTCGTTGCCCGGGCAGGCGGTTTCGCAAAAGGAATGCAGGTTAATGTATGTTCTGAAAAAGAGGTTGAAGTTTTTTTTGAAAAAATACTCGAAGAAACCGGACGAATTGATGTTCTTGTTAATAATGCTGGTATAACAAGAGACGGTCTTCTGGTTCGTATGAAGGAAAAAGACTGGGATGATGTCCTTGATGTTAACCTGAAAGGGACATTCATCTGTACCAAAATTGCTGTAAAACCCATGATGAAGCAAAGATATGGACGTATTGTCAACATAACTTCAGTTGTTGGCGCAAGCGGCAACCCGGGACAGGCTAATTATGTGGCTTCAAAGGCCGGTATAATAGGATTTACAAAAGCCGTAGCAAAAGAACTGGCTTCGAGGGGAATAACCTCAAATGCTGTAGCGCCGGGGTTTGTTGAAACCGATATGACGGCATCCCTTTCTGAAAAAGTAAAGGAATCGATGATAAACCAGATTCCGCTTGGACGGGCAGGTAAGCCGGAAGATGTGGCAGCCGCGGTTGTTTTTCTTGCTTCTGAAAGTGCAGCTTATATAACAGGCCAGGTTATTCATGTCAGCGGTGGAATGTATATGTGACGGCTTCGTAAAAAAGGTCATTTTTGAGTTTTTACGATTTCACCCTGTGTAATTTGAAAGGAGAATGGAATTTATGTCTGTTGAAGATAGAGTGAAAAAAATTATTGCCGAGAAACTCGGAGTAGATCTCACTGAAGTTGTTCCGGAGGCATCTTTCGTAAATGATCTTGGAGCAGATTCCCTTGATTTGGTTGAACTTATAATGACCATGGAAGAAGAGTTTGAAATGGAAATCTCAGATGAGGACGCGGAAAAACTTGTTACGGTAAAAAATGCAATTGATTTCATAAACTCACACTGATGTTGTTCCCATCCCCTGCCCGTTTTTGAAAGGGCAGGGGAATTCCTCTTTTCACCTGTCAACATCCTGCTTTTCCCCTAAAACTCAGTAACATCATGAGGTTATTTTTTTCTTGCGGTTATTAAAAGATACATGTAATTCTACACGTTATTATTGATGAACTCGTTAAAAAGTCGAAATATGCTCACTTAATGAGTTTTTTGGGGATTTTTAAGTCACTTCGCTAAATCACAAGAACTCGGGCAAACGCCCTCAAACAGCTTGTGATTTTTAACGCTCAGTTCTTTAAAAATCAATTTCCCAAAAATCTCAAATCCGTTCGCATATGACTTTTTACGGGATCGTCATTATTGATGAACCGGTAAAAAGCCATATTCACATAAAGATCACGGAGGACACAAAGAAAAACCTGAATGTTTTCAACAGGCCTTTCTTAGCGTCTTCATGCGAAAAAAATAGTTTTTTACCAAGCCGTTATAGTTAATGAACAAAGGATTAGCAGATGGATAAATCACCAATTGTTATAGGAAGTGATCATGCAGCATATCATCTCAAGGAGAAAATAAGAATATATCTCCTGGAAAATGGTTTTGAAATTGAAGATGCCGGAGCCAAAAATGAAAATTCGGTTGATTATCCGGATTATGCAATCAAGGTTGCTTCCCTCGTTTCTGCCGGAAAATTCGACCGCGGGATACTTCTTTGCGGGACAGGACTTGGCATGTCTATTGTTGCCAACAGGTTTTCCAATGTCAGAGCAACTCTTTGTAATGATCTATTCTCTGCGATTATGAGCCGCCGCCATAACAATTCTAATATGCTTGTAATGGGAGGGCGTGTAATAGGAGATGTACTTGCTATTGAAATATTAAAAGCTTGGCTTGAAACACCCTTTGAGGGGGGACGCCATCAGGCAAGGATTGATAAGTTTAACGGGATGGGTAAGGAATGCTTTAATAAGGTTTGAGCGAAAAAAAATATTAATTAAAAAGGAAGCGAAAGTTGAACCTTAAATACATAGAGAGCGCAGATCCTGAAATAGCAAAAATAATTGCGTGCGAATTCGAAAGACAGAAAAACACATTGGAATTAATAGCATCAGAGAACATAGCCAGTCCGGCTGTAATGGAAGCCCAGGGAAGTGTGCTGACAAATAAATATGCTGAAGGGTATCCGGATAAGCGTTATTACGGAGGTTGTGAACAGGTAGATGTGGCTGAAAAACTGGCAATCGAGAGGGTGACAAGACTTTTTGGAGCATCCTATGCAAATGTGCAGCCCCATTCAGGATCTCAGGCCAACATGGCCGTATATTTCGCATTGCTGGATCCCGGCGATACAATACTTGGGATGAATCTTTCCCACGGCGGCCATCTGACACATGGAAGCCCGGCCAGCTTTTCTGGAAGATTTTTTAATTTTGTTCATTACGGAGTCAACAAAGATACCGGAGTTATTGATTATAGTGTACTTGCGCAAAAAGCCGAAAAGTACAGACCTAAACTTATTGTAGCCGGAGCCAGCGCCTATCCGAGAATAATCGATTTTGAAGCATTTGCTAGGATTGCCGGATCGGTTGGCGCATATTTGATGGTTGATATGGCGCATATATCAGGCCTTGTTGCAGCCGGTGTACACCCATCACCAGTGCCCTTTGCAGATGTTGTAACATCCACGACCCATAAAACCTTAAGAGGTCCGAGGGGAGGTCTTATACTTGCCAGGGCGCAATTTGGAGAGAAATTAAACAGGGAGATTTTTCCGGGAATTCAGGGCGGTCCCCTGATGCATGTAATTGCCGCCAAGGCCGTATGTTTCAGGGAAGCCTTATCCGAATCTTTCAAAGCATACCAGGTTAGCACGGTCAAAAACGCAAAACTCCTTGCCGGGCATTTGATGAATGCCGGTATAAATCTTGTATCCGGCGGAACTGATAATCACATGATGCTTGCCGACCTAAGAAATTTAAATATAACGGGAAAAGATGCTGAAAATGTTCTTGGCTTGGCAGGAATAACTGTTAACAAGAATTCCATACCATTTGAAACCTTGAAACCGTTTGTTACAAGCGGGATCAGAATAGGCACTCCTTCTCTTACAACAAGGGGTATGAAGGAACCTGAGATGGAAATAGTTTCGGAACTTATTATTGATGTTCTGAAAAACCATAAAAATGATGCCGTAATTAACAGTGTAAGAAAGAAGGTTTGCGAGCTTTGTGAAGCTTTTCCGATGTACGATAATTTTAGCTGCGTAGGTGGGTAGGCTATAGGCTGTAGCCGAATGTGATAATGCGAAACCTATGTCTTTTGACCTGGCGGATGCCGAAAAAGTTACTGGTGAAAGGAATTAGTAAAACAGATGTCAGATAAATGCGGCCGCCCTTCATGGGATACATATTTTATGGATATTACCGCCCTTGTTGCAAAAAGGTCTACATGTCTCAGGCGCTCTGTGGGAGCTTTAATAGTCAAAGACAAGAGAATTCTTTCCACCGGTTACAACGGGGCTCCTTCGGGATTGAAGCATTGTCTTGAAATAGGCTGTCTTCGCGAAAAAATGAATGTAGCTTCAGGTGAAAGGCATGAGCTCTGCAGAGGAATTCATGCCGAGCAGAATGCTATTATTCAGGCTGCTTTTCACGGGGTATCCATACGGGGGGCCTCTTTATATTGCACGAATCTTCCATGTTCAATCTGTGCCAAGATGCTAATAAACGCCGGTATAATAAAAATATATTATCTGGATGGATATGCAGACAGTATTTCATCCGAGATGCTTGATGAAGCCGGTATTGAAGTAATAAAATTGATGGACTAAAAAAAAGTCCATCAGCAGGCCGAGGGCGATTAAGCCCCGGCCTGGGGTGAGGGTGGAACCGCTTGAATTTACTTCAAGCGGCGGGAGAGGGGGAGCCCTTTCCCGCCAAGTAAAATAGTGTTTTTTGAAATTTTACGAAGGTATTAAAACAGATAAGGCCTGACAAGGAGGCTCATTATGAAGTGTCCTTTTTGTGGAGAAATTGACAACAAGGTAATTGATTCGAGATTGAGCAAGGATGGAAACGTAATTCGGAGACGCAGAGAATGTATAGGATGCGACAGGCGTTTCACGACATACGAACAGATTGAAGATATTCCCGTTATGATTATAAAAAAGGACGGCAGGAGGGAAATCTTTTCAAAAGACAAGGTGCGTTCAGGAATTCAGAAAGCCTGCGAAAAACGGAATATAAGCATGAATGTTATTGAAGATTTCCTTGATGAACTTGAGCGTGACCTCAGGGAAACAGGAGAGAAAGAGATACCGGCACACGTAATTGGCGAAAAGATAATGGCAAAGCTTCATGAAATTGATGATGTGGCATATGTCAGATTTGCATCTGTTTACAGAGAATTCAAGGATGTGAATGATTTCGTTTCAGAGCTGAAAAATCTGCTAAGTAAAAAATAAATATGGACGGCTTTGTAAAAAGTCATTCTGCTGTGTTGCGCTTCATCTTTCGTCATTGCAGCGTACTAACAAGTACGCTTCATTCCTCAAGACTTGCGCGCTTTGCATACTGAACTTTTTGCTTTGCCGTCAGAATCTTAAATATTTCAGGTAACAGAGATCGTTTTATAAATATGGATAACACATTCTTTATGAAAATGGCCCTCGACCTTGCCGAAAAAGGCAGGGGATTTACTTCGCCCAACCCTATGGTAGGCGCAGTTGTTGTCAAAGACGGGATGGTCGTTGGAAGAGGATATCATGAGGCTGCGGGAAAAGCGCATGCCGAGATCAATGCCATTGATGATGCAGGAATGAACGCAAAAGGAGCTGTCCTTTACGTTACACTTGAACCATGCAACCATTTTGGGAAGACGCCTCCATGCACAGAAAAAATTGTTACAGCGGGCATAAAAAGGGTTGTATCTGCAATGAAGGATCCGAATCCTGATGTTAAGGGAGGCGGAGCCGTGTATTTAAGAGACAAGGGAATAGAAGTAGAATTCGGGGTATGCGAAAGTGAAGCAAAAAGACAGAACGAAGTTTTTATTAGGTATGTTAAACAAAAAAGACCATTTGTAATTGTTAAATGTGCCTCTACTCTGGACGGAAGAATAGCAACGAAAACAGGAGATTCCAAATGGGTTACCTCTGAAGAATCGAGACAATTTGTTCACAGGCTGAGGCATTTTTCTGATGCCGTGATGGTTGGAATTGATACGGTAAAAAGAGATGATCCCAAGCTTACAGCCCGGATTAACGGATTCAAGGGTCTTGACCCTGTGAGGATAATTCTTGATTCAAGGCTTTCTATCCCTGAAGATGCGATTATCTTGCAGCAACATTCCGATTCTGATACAATTATAGTAACAAGCGATTCAGAGTCTGATAAAGCCCTTTTGCAAAAAAAGAGAAGGCTGAAAACAAAAGGAATAAAATTTATTGAATCTCCTTCCAGAGGAAGCCTCATAGATCTTGAGCCTCTTATGGATATTCTTGGTTCAATGAGGATTACAAGCCTTCTTATCGAGGGCGGCAGCAGGGTGATTTCTTCCGCTTTTTCAGCCGGAATAGTAGATAAGATATTCTTTTTCTTTGCGCCAAAAATACTCGGCGGTGACGGTGTTCCCATTTGCAGCGGACCGGGGCCTGCCCTTATGAGCGGTTGCATTCCGGTTAAAGAGATTGAAATTAAAAGATTCGGGAGCGATATCCTTATAGGGGGATATATCGCATAACGGGGAAAAATAATGTTTACAGGGATAATTGAAGGGCTTGGCAGAATTGCTATGGTTCGTTCCTCAGGGAAGGGGAAGCGGCTTGCCATTGATGCCGATTTTATCCTTGATGGTACCTGCATAGGGGACAGTATCGCAGTGAGCGGTGCATGTTTGACGGTTGTTGAAATTAACAGGAGTCGTTTCGAGGTCGATGTGTCTCCTGAAACGCTTGAGAAAACAACCCTTGGTAATACAGGAACAGGGGACAGGGTAAATATAGAAAGGGCTCTGCGTCTTTCAGACCGCCTTGACGGGCATCTTGTTTCCGGCCACATTGATGGACTGGGAACAATTACCCGGAAAAAAATGGACGGTAATGCTGTTCTGATTTCTGTCGGTGTTCCGGAGTCTCTTTCCCGGTATATAATAAAAAAAGGCTCTGTTGCTGTTGACGGGGTCAGCCTGACAGTTAATAAATGTGGCGAAGGATGGTTTGAAGTAAGCATTATTCCTCATACCGTGAAACTTACCACAATGGGTTTTAAGGAGAAAGGGGCTTTTGTCAACATAGAAACAGATTTAATCGGAAAATATATTGAGCGTTTTGTTGGCTCCGGTTTAAACGTTGAAAAAGAGAAGGCTTCAGCATCCTCCATAGATATGCAGTTTTTAGAAAGAACAGGATTTATTTAAAATGATCACAGCATCTGTTGTGACATAAATTTTATTTTCAGGAGATAGTTATTTTAAAATGCCGATTATTTCAATTGAAGAAGCTATTAAGAATATTAAAGAAGGACAAATGGTTATTCTGTCCGATGATGAAGACCGTGAGAATGAGGGTGATCTCACAATGGCGGCTGAGAAGGTAACCCCTGAAGCTATAAATTTCATGTCAAAATACGGGAGAGGGCTGATATGTCTTTCCATGACCGGAGAAAAAATCGATTCTCTTGATCTTCCGCCGATGGTGGAAAACAATACATCAATGTTCCAGACAGGATTTACCGTCTCAATAGAGGCAAGATGCGGTGTTACAACAGGCATTTCAGCAGCCGACCGCGCCATAACCATACTCACTGCCATAGCTGACGGAGCAAAGCCGAAAGACCTTGTCAGGCCCGGTCATATTTTCCCTTTAAGGGCAAGAGACGGGGGTGTCATGGTAAGATCGGGTCAGACTGAAGGTTCTGTTGACCTGGCACGCCTTGCAGGTCTGAAACCTGCCGGAGTAATTTGTGAGATAATGGATGAAGACGGTTCAATGGCCAGAATGCCCGCTCTTGAAAAATTCAGCGAACAGCACGGCATAGGTATTTGCACCATAGCCGATCTCATAGAATACAGGATGAGAACGGAAAGTTTTATAAAAAGGGCGGCGGAAACAATTATTCCGACTTCATATGCAGGAGAGTTCAAGGCAATAGTATATGAGAATGATGTTGATGATTTTCTCCATATCGCATTGGTAAAAGGTGAAATTGATTCCGGAAAGCCTGTTCTTGTAAGAGTTCATTCCGAATGCCTTACCGGTGACATATTCGGATCCTTGAGATGCGACTGCGGTGACCAGCTTCACGAGTCGATGAGATTGATTAACAAGGAAGGTTCGGGAGTACTTCTCTATATCCGGCAGGAAGGACGAGGTATAGGGCTAGTCAATAAAATCAAGGCCTATGCCTTGCAGGATCAGGGATTTGACACTGTCGAGGCGAATGAGAAGCTCGGTTTCAAACCGGATTTGAGAAATTACGGAATCGGCGCCCAGATCCTGGTTGATCTTGGAGTTAGAAAAATGAGGCTGATAACCAACAATCCTAAAAAAATGGTCGGTCTTGACGGATACGGATTAAGTATTGTTGAGCAGGTCGGGATTGAAGTTGAGGCCAATAAATATAACAGGGGTTATCTTGAGTGTAAGAAGCTTAAAATGGGACACCTTATCAATGTTGATGCAGTGCCGTGAGTTAATCAGTTTTGTTGGATTATTCCTTAAATCATGGAGGAAGATATGCCTAAAATTATCGAAGCCAGGCTCATTGCCGAGGGCAGGAAATTTGCGATTATTGCAAGCCGGTTTAATGATTTTATTACAGACAGGCTTGTGGGTGGGGCTGTAGATGCTTTGCTGCGTTCAGGGGCAAAGGAATCTGATATTGAAATAGTAAAGGTGCCGGGTTGTTTTGAAATTCCTCTTGTTGCAAAGAAGATGGCGGCCAGAAAAAAGTATGATGCGGTTATATGCCTTGGGGCAGTCATACGCGGGGCTACACCTCACTTTGATTATGTGAGCGCGGAAGTTTCCAAGGGTATTGCGATGGTAAGCCTGGAAACTGAGACTCCGGTGATCTTCGGAATAATAACAGCAGATACCATTGAACAGGCGATTGAGCGTGCCGGTACGAAAGCCGGAAACAAGGGTTGGAGTGCGGCAATTTCAGCCATTGAAATGGCAAACCTAGTTGAAATAGTAAATCAAGCGTAACAATGGGAAGTCGTAGAAGATCGCGGGAATTTGCCATGCAGGCTCTTTTCTATATGGATAACTGTCAGGATAATTCTGAAGAAGTATTAAAACGCTTCTGCGTCAATTTCAATCCAACCGAAGATATTCTTCCCTTCTTTCACAGGCTCGTGAGAGGCGTTGTATCTGAAGGTCCCGAAATAGATTCCATAATCGAAAAGTATTCAAGCAACTGGAAAATCAGTCGGATGTCCTGCGTTGACAGAAACATCATGAGAATTGCCGTTTACGAACTTCTCTGGTGCAGTGATATTCCTCACAAGGTGTCGATAAATGAAGCTATTGACATAGGAAAAAAATACGGAACAGAAGAATCAGGGCCTTTCATAAACGGTATCCTTGACAGTATCCGGGATGCCATAGAGAAGGGAATCATTAAGGTGGCTGATTAGACTGTAGACTGGAGGTGTTAAGGCTGTAGGCCGCAGGAGGGAGAGTGATTCTTACCGAAAAGTCCTAACGGCCTACAATCTAATAGCCTACAGCCTATCAAGGAGGTAGTTTTGATTATAAAAAATTTGTCTGTCGGGCCTATAATGGCAAACTGTTTTATTGTGGGATGCGAAAAAACCAGGGAAGCGGTCGTTATTGATCCGGGAGATGAGCCGGATAAAATTTTACTGACACTTGCAGGTCTGAAACTTAAAGTAAAATATATCATAAACACTCACGGCCATTTTGACCATGTTGGCGGGAATAAGAAGATGAAGGATGCGACAGGGGCGGATATCCTGATACACAGCCTTGATGCTCCAATGCTTGATTATATTTCGCAGAGTGCGTCTGCGTGGGGAATGAATGTTGAGAATTCCCCGCCTCCTGATCTTATGTTAAAGGATGGTGATGATGTGAAATTCGGGAATATTTCCCTGAAAGTTTTACATACGCCGGGGCACTCCCCGGGAGGTATATCTCTTTATTCAGACGGATTCGTTTTTGTCGGGGATACTTTGTTTGCCGGTTCCATAGGTCGAACGGATTTTCCGGGCGGTGACTTTGATACTCTCATATCAAGCATAAGAAATAAACTTTTTGTCCTCGGGGATGACGTGAGGGTTTTTACGGGACACGGCCCTGAAACAACAATCGGCACTGAAAAAAAGTATAACCCTTTTGCAGGGTACGGATGATTGCAGCAATTAAAAAGCTCCGAGCTGACATTCTTTGATTTTTATTCCCAGAGTTTCACAGGCACAGCTCACGGAGAATTTTTTTATATTTAATTTGGCTGCTATTTCCCATGCTTTAATACATGAAAGTCTGCCATATGCAAGGGATTCGCTTATGGCAGTTTCGAGTTCTCCGGAAACAGTCTCCAGAGCTTTTACTATTTTTTTGTCAGGTTTGTATCCAAAAAGGCCGAGCTGGCAGCTAACAAGTATTAGGTTTAGCCTGTCCGCGGCTTCTCCGATATCCATAGGTCTAATATTCAATTTCGCGGCTATTTCAAAGGCTGCCGCGCACGAGAGTTCATTATCTGTAACACGGTTCAATATTTCCTTATCAATCAGGCTGTCTTTTTCAGTCATGTTATGTATCCTTTCATATATAGTTTGCGTTCCCCTTTTCCATCATTCCCGCTAAAGCGGGACACGTAGTGAAGCACCAGCGCTATCCTGTCTTTTTAAATACTTATGGACTCCAGTTTTCACTGGAGTGACAGGATGTTACTTTTTTATACAATAATTTCATCATTTGTAATAACCAGATTATAATTCATATTACCTCAAAAGACAAATCATATAACAAATCTGATGCAGTGCCCGGTGAATGTAATTTTTTTATCAGAAGGTATTATAGTGAATGTCATAAATATGTTCCGTTTGGGCATGGGTGCATATGCGATCCACAGTAATAATGCCGAATCCTCTTCCCTGATACCAATACACGATATTTCACGTCTGACTTTCACTGCAAATTAACTTGAATAAGAACAAACTGTCTGATAGTAAAAGCTAATCCAATTAACAAAGAAGAGTTTTAATCTCTATTCCGGTGATTTTTTTATGCCTTTTTCAATTCAGAGAAAAAAAACCAGGCAGATACTGGTAGGAAAGGTTGAGGTTGGCGGGAATGCGCCCGTTTCGGTGCAGTCCATGACAACCACCTTTACCAGCGACATAAATGCAACGGTTGCGCAGATCAGGCGGCTTGAAGAGGCCGGTTGCGAAATAGTGAGGGTTGCGGTGCCTGATATAGAATCGGCCCATGCGATATCGTCGATAAAAAAGCGTATTTCAATCCCATTGATAGCCGATATCCATTTTGATTATCGCCTTGCCGTTGCTTCCGCGGAAGCGGGAGCTGACGGGCTGCGAATAAATCCAGGGAATATAGGCGCGGCAGCTAAAATAAAAAAAGTTGTTGACTGCGCAAAAGATTTTAACATACCGATTAGAATAGGAGTTAATTCAGGCTCTCTTGAAAAGGATCTGCTGAAAAAATACGGCGGAGCTACGCCTGATGCCATGGTTGAAAGCGCTATACTGCATGTTGAGCGATTGAGATCTCTTGATTTCCACAATATAAAGATTTCAATCAAAGCATCGGATGTGTTCAGGACGGTGGAAGCTTACAGGCTTCTTTCTCAAAAAACAGATCTTCCCCTCCATGTCGGGGTCACTGAAGCGGGCGCCCTTTTTCCAGGGATTGTCAAATCGGCGCTTGGAATAGGGATGCTTCTTGCAGAAGGCATAGGTGATACTATTCGTGTATCTCTAACAAGAGATCCGGTTGAAGAAGTCCGGGCCGGATATGAGATCCTTAAAGCTCTAGATATAAGAAAGCGCGGCCCCGAGATTATATCCTGCCCCACATGCGGCCGATGCAAAATAAACCTTTTTGAAATAGTCGAGCGGGTGGAAAAAGCGCTTTTGTCAAATCCAGTGCATGTTAAGCTGGCCATCATGGGCTGTATCGTAAACGGGCCGGGCGAGGCAAAAGAGGCCGATATTGGGGTGGCCGGTGGGGATGGTATAGGCATTCTTTTCAAGAAGGGAAAGGTTATAAAGAAGTTTCCCCAGGAGATGATTGTCGAGGTTCTTCTTGATGAAGTAGCAAAAATAACTGAAAATATTTCTTGTGGCAAAGGAACAGGATTTCAACAAACAACTTAAAACAGAGAAAGGTCAACATGGTAAAAGAGGAAAAAAAAGCAATATCTCCTACGAGAGAGGAGGATTATTCGGAGTGGTATCAGCAGGTTGTTAAAGCCTCCGATATGGCTGAAAGATCGCCTGTTCGAGGATGCATGGTTATAAAACCTTGGGGATATTCCTTGTGGGAAAACATAGTGCGTGAACTGGATGATATGTTTAAGGATGTGGGTGTTAAAAACGCATACTTTCCTCTCTTCATTCCTCTCGGCTTTCTTGAAAAAGAGGCCAGTCATGTTGAGGGGTTTGCAAAAGAGTGCGCCGTGGTAACTCATCACAGACTTGAAAAAAACGCTGACGGCGGGCTTGTGCCGGCGGGACCGCTGACGGAACCGCTGATTGTGCGGCCGACTTCCGAGACCATCATAGGAGACGCCTTTTCAAAATGGGTGGGCAGCTACAGGGATCTCCCGCTTCTTATCAACCAGTGGGTAAATGTGGTAAGATGGGAAATGAGGACCAGAATTTTCCTTCGGACAAGCGAGTTTTTATGGCAGGAGGGTCATTCCGCCCATGCAACGGAAAAAGAAGCCATGGAGAGAACGCGCATGATGCTGGATATTTATGCTAGGCTTGCCGAAGAATACCTGGCCCTGCCCGTTACAAAGGGAAGAAAGACGGCTGCCGAGAGATTTCCCGGTGCGGTAGAAACCTTCTGCATAGAAGCTATGATGCAGGACAGAAAGGCTCTTCAGGCCGGAACTTCTCATTTCCTGGGGCAGAATTTTGCCAGGGCCTCAGGAATAAAGTTTCAGTCATTTGAAGAAAAGGAAGAATACGCGTGGACAGTATCCTGGGGAGCTTCAACCCGTATGATTGGCGGAATCATAATGATGCACGGGGATGATGATGGTGTTATACTTCCTCCTAAGGTTGCGTCATCACAGGTTGTTTTCATTCCGATATACAGATCGCCTGATGACAGGCCGAAAGTTATGGAATATATAGAAAAAATTACCACAGAACTTAAGAGTGTTTTTTACTGCAACAGGAAGATAAGATATGAAATCGACGACCGGGATACCGGGGGCTCCAGAGGATGGGATTGGATCAAGAAAGGCATTCCATTAAGGGTTGAGATAGGACCCAGAGATATTTCCCAGGATTCCGTTTATCTCGCAAGAAGAGATAAACCGCACAGAGAAAAGATCTCCATAAAGCGGGAAGTGTTTGTAAAGGAAATTTCAGGCATCCTGGATGAAATTCAGAAGAATCTTTATCAAAGGGCCTTATCCTTCAAAGAGAAAAACACGATACCGGTTGACGGGGGGAAAGCTTTTTATGAGTTTTTTACTCCGCTTGATAAGGAACAGCCAGAAATTCATGGAGGCTTTGCTCTTTCCCATTGGTGCGGGGCAAGTGAGTGCGAGGCCAAAATAAAAGAGGACTTAAGCGTTACCATAAGGTGTATTCCTCTTGCGCAAAAAAAAGAGGACGGGAAATGCGTCTGCTGCGGCAGGCAGAGCAGCGGGAGGGTGGTATTTGCCAAAGCATATTAGTTTCCATCCGGAAATGGCCCTTTTGTGCGATCTAAAGTGTCAATCTGCGGGATTTCTTGTGCGACATACAATGTGTATGTCTCCGCGCAATCCCTTGATTTCCTTGAGCTTGCCCAAAATTACCTATTTCCGAATTGGAAACTCAAATATATTCAAACCTTGTTTCCAGATGAATGCATGTTGATGAATACCGGTTCATCGGCGATTACGATACGGATATATAGATGATCAGGATCACGGATATAATTGACAAAATTACCGCAAACAATCCAGACGCGGATCATGATATTATAGACCGTGCCTATATCTATTCCGCAAGGGTTCATGAAGGACAGACCCGGTTGTCGGGGGAACCATACCTTTCTCATCCTCTTGAGGTTGCCGGTATACTTGCGGATATGAAGCTTGATGCCGTGAGCATTGCTGCCGGTCTGCTGCACGATGTTATTGAAGATACCCGCGCAACTCCCGAAGAGATAAAAGCGCTGTTCGGACAGGAAATACTGCATATTGTATCCGGAGTAACAAAGCTTGGCAAGTTGCCTTTTGAAGGCTCCCAGGAAGCACGCCAGGCAGAAAGTATAAGAAGAATGTTTCTCGCAATGGCGGATGACATCAGGGTTATCCTGATCAAGCTTGCGGACAGGCTTCACAACATGAGGACACTCCAGTTCCAGAGCGATGGGAAAAGAATAAAAATTGCTCAGGAAACAATGGACATATATGCTCCTATTGCGGCCCGTCTCGGTATATACTGGATAAAGCATGAGCTTGAAAATACAGCATTCATGTACGTTCATCCGGATGAATATTCAGACATCAGAAATCTGGTCAGTAAAGACAAGGAGGAACGGGAAAAATATGTTGAAACAGTAAAGGACTATATCAAGAAGAAGATGGATGAAAATAACCTCAATTGCGAGGTTATGGGCAGATATAAATATTACTACAGCATATATCAGAAAATGCTCAAGCAGAATCTTCCCTTTGACCAGGTTTACGATATCATAGCATTCAGAATTATACTTGATACGGTCCCTCAGTGTTATGAAGCTCTCGGTCTTGTACATTCACTCTGGAAACCCATTGCTCATAAGTTCAAGGATTATATCGGATTCCCAAAACCCAACATGTATCAGTCCTTACATACTACGGTTATCGGTCCCATAGGCGAGCGAATTGAGATACAAATCAGGACATGGGAAATGGACACGGTCGCAAAATCAGGAATTGCAGCTCACTGGAGTTACAAAGAGGGAAAGAATATTGACGACAATATCAGCAAAAAATTCTCCTGGATACAAAACTTGGTTGAAAATCAAGAGGAATTCAAGGATCCTGTTGAATTTCTTGAAAATGTCCGGATAGATCTCTACCCGGATGAGGTATATGTATTTACTCCCAAAGGGGCTATCAAATCACTTCCCAAAGGGGCAACGCCGGTTGATTTTGCCTATCTTATACATACGGAAGTCGGAAATCAGTGTACCGGCGCAAAAGTAAACGGTCGCATGGTTCCTTTAAATTACGAACTGCTGACGGGAAATATAGTTGAAATAATAACAACAAAGGGCCACCATCCGAGCAAGGACTGGCTTAAATATGTTAAGACGGTAAAAGCCAGATCAAGGATAAGGCAGTGGATCAAGGCACAGGAAAAAGATCGCAGCATTACTCTGGGGCGCGAAATGTGCGAGAAGTCTTTTCGCAAGGAACAGCTTAATTTTTCGGCTCTTCTCAAGTCAGGTGAAATAGATAAAATTATTGATCAGCTTGGCTTTAAAACTGTTGAAGATATGATTGCAAGCGTTGGCTACGGCAAAACAACACCTTTGCAGATAGTAAGGAAGATTCTTCCCAAGACCGGGACAGATGGAGATGAATCGATATTAGATAAATTAATAGGACGTGTCAGAAAGAAAAAAACTACATCCGGAGTTATTGTAAAAGGAATAGACGACATACTGTTAAAATTCGGAAAGTGCTGCCAGCCGGTTCCGGGTGATCCAATTACAGGATACATTACACAAGGCTATGGAGTCACTGTTCACCGTACAAATTGTGTGAATGCCCTTAAAATGAATCCTGAAAGACAGATAGATGTGGAGTGGAACCCGACTTCAAAAGATTTATATCAGGTTAAGATAAATGTTACAGCCCATGACAGGGTTGGTTTGCTGGCAGATATAGCTTCCAATATCAGTAAAAATGGCGCCAATATTATCGGCGCCAATACCGTGACAAATGAAAACAAGGTTGTTGACAGCTTTTTTACCCTTACCGTTAAAGACACCGACCATTTGAAAAAGGTCTTATCGGATCTTAAGAAGGTAAAGCTCGTTGTGGAAGCAAAGCGATTAGACGAATGAGATCCGGCGTTTTAAAAATTACGGCGCTTTAACCACGAGGCCTGATTTGATGCAACCGGTACATACAGTTATCTTCTGAATCTTTCCCTTATGAAGCGCTCTAACATTTTGAAGATTAGGGTTAAATCTGCGTTTTGTTACATTATGAGCATGGCTTACGTTGCAACCAACCATAGGTTTTTTCCCACATATTTCACACATTTTAGACATCTATTTTCTCCTTAAGATCTTAATATGTTGAGACCTTTGTATAACACACCCCTTTTGCCCGATTACTGCGTCAGGCTCAAATTTCAATCCTCGAAATACTCCAATGTATTCCTGTGGTTAAAATTATCGCCTTCCTTGTACTTGGGCAAAATTGGATGTTCTTCAAAGGTCTCATGTTTTATCCTGTTTCCAAACAGAAAGTGTGCTGGTACACTAAAACCTGATTCATGTAAAGCGCTTTTTTTATTTTTGCTTTGAGAGTAAAGTTTCACAAAGGGCAATATACTGAAGAGCTTTCTGATGAACTCCAACATCCGGATAGTTTATTACCAGAGACTTGAAACGTTCCAAAGCAGCTTTGTAATGCTTTGACTTATAATAAAAAATACCTATTTCCAATTCCGATTCGGCAAGGCTTTTATAGCATTTAGCTATATATTCCCTGGCTTTGGCAGAATAAGTGCTGTTCGGAAACTGTTTAATCAATCGGTTGAATGATTCAAGCGCCTTGCGGGCCCTGGTCTGATCTCTGTCAGAGGTATCAACCTGCTCGAAATAGCATAATCCTGTCTGGAAAATTATATAAGGGATTGCATCATTCAAAGGATGAAGATTTTCAAATTGTTCGTACGCGGAGACTGCTTCTTC
Source organism: Desulfobacterales bacterium (assembly GCA_046485065.1). GTDB lineage: Bacteria > Desulfobacterota > Desulfobacteria > Desulfobacterales > RPRI01 > RPRI01. Next base: position 39,581 of record JAWOHP010000022.1, read on the forward strand.
ATATTCCTTTAATTTGTAGTGTGAATCCGCAATTTTGAGTTCCGCCAGAATCGCATATTTGCTGAAAGGATACCAGTCTTTAATTTTCTCAAAGGATTCAATTGCATCCTTGTATTTACCTTCCTGATAGGCTTCCATTCCGTCACTTGCAAGCTCCTGGGCAAATTTTTCCTCCTTGATCTGAAATAACACGTTAAATAAAGCGCAGCCGGAGCCCGTGGAGAGTATGATAATAAGTACCAGAATTAAATGAAATAATCTATTCTTCAATTTTTTAAACTTTCAATGTAGTGTTCCGCAGAAAAAGCGGCAATTGCGGCATCTCCGACTGCCGTTGCAATCTGGCGCAAAGGAGTGCTCCTCCCGTCGCCGGCAGAAAAGATACCGGGAACCGAGGTTTCCATTTTATGGTTGGTAATTATAAATCCATATTCATCCGTCTTAATTGTATCCGGAAGAAAACCGCTGTTAGGGAGAATTCCTACCCAGATAAAGCAACCGTCAACAGGGAGCTTTTTTGTTTCCCCTGTTTTAACATTTTTTACGGTTAATTTTTCCAGGCCGTCGGACCCTTCAATACCGGTTACAATCGAATTCCAGACAAAGTCTATCCTGTTGTTTGCAAAGGCACGTTCCTGTAAAATTTTTGTTGCTCTAAGCTGGTCCCTTCTGTGGATGAGATAGACCTTTTTTGCAAACCTGGTAAGGAAGATACTTTCCTGAACAGCGGTATCACCGCCGCCAACAGCCGCAACAACTTTGTTTTTGTAAAATGGTCCGTCACAGGTGGCGCAGAATGAAATTCCTTTTCCAATAAAAGCCTCTTCTCCTTCAATACCAAGTTTTTTTGGATGTGCGCCTGTTGCAATTATTATGGCATGGGCTGTGACTGTTTTGTCGGGGAAAATGACTCTCTTAACCTGTCCTGATAAATCAAGAGAAATTACCTCGTTGTTTTCTATTTTGAGACCCAGCCGTTTAGCCTGTTCCACCATCTTCTCAACAAGATCCATTCCGCTAATCCCTTCAGGAAAGCCGGGATAATTTTCGATCCAGTCGGTAACGATTATCTGGCCTCCGGGCACAAGCTTTTCATAAAGAATAACATTTAATCTTGCCCTGACAGCATAAATTCCGGCCGTAAGTCCGGCAGGTCCTCCTCCGATTATTATGAGATCGTAATCAGCTTTTTCCATGGCATGCGTATCTTACAAAATCCCGTTTATAGTTTGCTGTAATTTGGATTTTGCCACCATGCCTGTAATTTGATCAACGACCTTTCCATTCTTGAAGAAAATAAGTGTAGGGATGGCTTTTATCCCGAATTTTCCCGGTGAAACAGGGTTGTCATCTACATTGCATTTCGCGAATTTGATCTTATCGCTGAATTCTCCCGCAAGCTCTTCAATTATAGGTCCGATTGCCTTGCATGGACCGCACCATGGTGCCCAAAAATCGACCAGAACGGGTTTTCCCGATTGAATAACTTCCGAATCAAAACTGCTGTCACTGAGTTCCATTATGCCTTCTGCCATCTCATATGTCCTTTCAATTAAAGAATTTTTATCATGACTGATTATAGTTATTTGAATAAGCATTGTCAACATCCCAAAATTCACTGTTAGGAGCAAGTAAACTGTCTGGGTTTATAGCACACGATCTGTCCGGTTTGATATGGTCACCGATGGAGGTAACAGATGAGACGGACAGAGTTGTTGCAGGAGATTCGGAAGATGAGATTTGAAGAGGCTTATGGAGATTGGACGGGAGGCAGATTAAGTCAGGGAGAAGCGGCGCGATTACTGGGTGTATGTGAACGGACTTTTCGTCGTTACATTGATCATTACGAGCATGGGGGGATTGAGGGTTTGTCGGACAGACGATTAACTCAGGCCTCATTCCGCAGAGCGCCTGTGGATGAGGAATGCGCTTCAGGCAGCCGAGTTGGTTAAGAGAGCCAGTAAGTGGGGTGCCCATCGCAAGCGTCGGGAACGAGCTCCCATTCCCGGCATGATGCTGCATCGGGACGGGAGCAATCATGAGTGGGTTCCCGGCAAGAAATGGGATTTGATCGTGACTATGGATGACACAACCAGCGAGCATTATTACATATAACAGATATAGATGCCATTATGTGAAGGTCAGGGTTAGGGTCCATCGCTATACCGATGGGAATATTGCTATCTTCCATGGTCCGCGCAAGCTGGCGGATTATGACAAACAGGGAAACCTAAAGGAAATAACAAAGAAAAAGGCAGCGTAAGTCCGCTGCTCTCCTTCTGTTTCAGATGAGATGCTCAGATGTCTCTCGAAATATTTAAAAATGTTTTAGCGGAAATTAGGGACTTTTGAAATTACCTCCAGGTATAAACCTAATCAATATTTCTGCCTCGCCCGCGTCCTCTGTCATGCCTTTTTTCTCTCCTTTGCTCCCTCCAAACCTTTCGTTCTCTTCTCTCCTGGTTCCTCTGTTTCATCCAACGCTCGTGATTTTCGTAAGGATAACGCGGCTCCCTCTCATAAACTATGCGATAATCCCTTGGAACACCCCGTACATGAGCCGGAACATGGCGCAGGCTCACAACATTCCACGGACCGTTGTAATGCCTTGAACGGTACCAGCGATTTCCGCGGGGAGACCACCAGTAATCACCATAGAAAAATACATCCACCTCCGGGTGAGGAGCTATGACAACCTCTGAACGTGGGACTACAATAACTCTCGGAGGGCTTGGAAACAAAAAAGGAGGGGGAGGAGGAAGTGGAATATTGATACTAACATGAGGACCTGCTGTTGCCACC